>JAVBPI010000003.1:0-45013 GCA_031549705.1 Thermoguttaceae bacterium | reverse complement strand
ATTGGGGTACGTGGCCTTGGAATAGCGAGGACAGGACTCGAACCTGCACTGGACAGAATCTCATTCTGCCGCCTCTGCCAAATTGGGCTACCTCGCTATCATTTACATCAAAAACGGCGACAAGGGTTCGTGAAACATTTTCGATGCTCTACCAGATTGAGCTACTCTTCTTTCAAAGAGGCGGGTCTCGAACCCGCAACAAGCGAAACCATGTAGTTCCACCGGCATTCGCCGCTGATTATCCAAAAGCAATCTTCGTGCCAGCTCGGAAGGCATTTGCCGTATCATCTTTTATTTCAAGGAGATAAGATTATTTTAACCGGATTTTTATTCAGCGGATGAAATATTTCGACATTCCGTATTGATTATTTAATATAAAGACTTATAATTTAATATAAATTTGATATCGCCCCAAAACGCGCTGAAGCGGCTAAAACGCAAGCGGAGGTTTACATGATGATCAACAACGTCGTTTTCGGGTTTCTCGGGTCGCGGCTCGATTTCGGCGGTTCGGAGGACCGCTGGCAAGTCTGGCGACCGACGGTCGCGCTCGGAATGCACGAAGAATTCCTCATGCGGCGACTCGAAATCTTTCACGGTCCGAACGAAACGCGGCTGCTCCAGACGGTGGTCGAAGACCTCGGCTCGGTGTCGCCGGAAACGGAAGTCAGAACCCATGCCATGCCGCTGTCGGATCCCTGGGACTTCGAAGAGGTTTACGGTAAACTGCACGATTTCTTCAAAGACTATCCGTTCCATCCGGAGGCCGAGGAGTATTTCGCGAACATCACCACGGGAACCCACACGGAACAGATTTGCCTGTTCCTGCTCACGGAGTCGCGGCACCTTCCCGGCAAGCTGATCCAGGCGTCGCCGCCGCGTCGCAAACACAAGGACGATCCGGCGGGAATTTACAAGATCATCGACCTCGACTTGTCGAAATACGACCGTTTGGCGACACGTTTCGCCCTGGATCGGCAGGAAGCGGCATCGTTCCTGAAATCGGGAATCGCGACGAAAAACAAGGAATTCAATCGACTGATCGACCGGATCGAACGGGTCGTGCTGGCCGGACCGGCGCCGATTCTGTTGACCGGCGCGACCGGCGTCGGCAAGTCGCAACTCGCCCGGCGGATTTACGAACTGAAACGGCAACGCAACATGTTCGAGGGGCTCTTCGTCGAAGTCAATTGCGCAACACTTCGCGGCGATTCGTCGATGTCGGCTTTGTTCGGTCATACCAAGGGGGCGTTTACCGGAGCGATCGGGGAACGGCACGGCCTGTTGAGAACGGCTCACGGCGGAATGCTGTTTCTGGACGAAATCGGCGAACTCGGCCTCGACGAACAAGCGATGCTGCTCCGTGCAATTGAAGAAAAACGTTTTCTTCCGGTCGGTTCCGACACGGACATGTGCAGCGACTTTCAACTGATCGCCGGAACGAACCGCGATTTGTCGGCTGAAGTTCGAAACGGCGAATTTCGAGAAGATTTATTGGCTCGGATCAATCTTTGGACCTTCCGGCTGCCCGGCCTGGCGGAACGGCGTGAGGACATCGAGCCGAACGTCGACTACGAACTGGAACAATACACGGCCCGGACGGGGACCAAGATTTCGTTCAACAAAGAAGCTCGAAAACGCTTTCTCGATTTCGCCGTCTTGGAGAACGCCTGTTGGAATGCCAATTTCCGTGACTTGAACGCCGCGATCGTCCGCATGGCGACGCTCTCTCACGGTGGTCGCATCGCTTTGGACGCCGTCGACGAGGAAATCGAACGATTACGTGGCCTCTGGACCGTTCCGAAACCCGAAACGTCGAACGATGAAATCTTGTTTCGCTCCCTCGTCGGCGAAGATCGTTACGAAAAGATCGACAAATTCGATATGCCGCAGATCCTTGAAGTCGTTCGTGTTTGCCGTGAGTCGGCGTCGCTTTCCGAAGCAGGCAGGAAACTGTTCAACATTTCACGCACGGAAAAGAAATCGAATAACGACGCCGACCGTTTGCGAAAATACCTCGCAAGGTTCGATTTGGACTGGAACGACATCAAGTCCTTTTGAACCGACCGGAACGGGACCTGATCTCAACCAAGCAAAATGCCGGATCGCTTGAAAAAACCGCAACCCGATGTATATTTTATCGACACTCCCGGCATGCCGTTACCGTCAATCGAACAAAACTCCACACCATGAAATCCATCGTCTATTATGCGCCCGGCGACATTCGGGTCGAAGAAATCGCGAAACCGTCCTGTCCCGCGGACGGTTTGTTGGTCAAGGTCGACGCCTGCGCCGTCTGCGGAACCGACTTGAAGAGCCTGCTCAGCGGCAACCCGCGGATCAAGGCTCCCCTCGTCATGGGACACGAGTTCACCGGACTCGTCGAACAAATCGGCAGCGACGCGGGAAACGAATTCAACGTCGGCGACCGCGTCGTCATGGCGACAAGCATTTCGTGCGGAAATTGCTTCTACTGCGAAAAGGGGTTCAGGAATCTCTGCATGGATCTTGCCCCGATGGGATTTTCGTATCCCGGCGGCATGGCGGAATGGACCGTCATCCCCGGCCGCGCTTTGTGCAACGGACACGCGGTGAAGGTTCCCGCTTCGGTCAAGCCGGAACATGCGGCCTTGGCGGAACCGATCAGTTGCGCCGTCAACTCGGTCGACCAATGCAACGTGAAGCCGGGAGATTCCGTGCTCGTGATGGGGGCCGGTCCGATGGGACTACTCAACGCCCTCGTCGCCAAAGCCGCCGGCGCAACGAAAATTTTCCTGTCGGAACTGAACGAAAACCGGCTCCGGCAGGCGTCGCAATTCGCGATCGACGTGCTGATCGATCCCGGCAAGGAAAATCTGGAACAGAAAATCAAAAGCGAGACCGATGGAATCGGCGTCGACGTCGTGATCGTCGCCGCTCCCGCCACACCACCGCAAGAGCAGGCGTTATCGCTGGTCCGCAAACAGGGAACCGTCTGCTTGTTTGCGTCGCTGCCTGTCGGGAAGAGTTCCCTGAACATCGACAGCCGGATCCTCCATTACGGCGAGATCCGATTGATCGGAACGAGCGATTCGACGCCGCAACATGTTCGGAAGGCGGTCGAATACCTTGCCGCCGGTTCGCTCCCCGCAGACAAAATCGCGTCGCATCTTTTACCGTTGGAGAAAATCGCCGAGGCGTTCGAATTGATGAAAAGCGGCGAAGCTCTCCGTGTCGTGTTGATTCCCTGAGTTTTTCGGCGTCAGCAGAGCTTGAAGCATCGGCAAGGAATGTTTCGCTCAACCGGTTTTCCGCCTGTCGTCCGCCTCGGTCGAAGCGGGTGAAAAAACGGTGAGTTCTTTTTTCGTTTTGGCGGAAAAAGGAATCGTTTTCGGGTCCGGATGGTATTCCTCAATCAGCTCCAATAACTTGTATTGGAGTTTCATCGGGTCGTCGACGACGCTCAAAAGTTCCTCAAGCTGCTGATCGACGACGGCCCAATCGTAACGCCGGTGACTGGCGCAACGGAGCTTGGGATGCGACGTCGGAATCGCTTTTTCGTCACCGAAATAAAGCTCTTCGTACAGTTTTTCCCCGGGTCTCATGCCGGTTTCGCGGATTTCAATGGCGTTCTCCGGAAGTCCGTTCAAGCGGATCAGGTCTTTCGCCAGGTCGACGATCCGAACCGGCTCTCCCATATCGAGGACGAAAATTTCGCCGCCGATCCCCATGGCGCCGGCCTGGAGAACCAGTTGCGACGCTTCGGGAATCGTCATGAAATACCGCGTCATCCGGAAATCCGTCACAGTAATTGGGCCGCCGTCGGCGATCTGTTTCTTGAAAATCGGCACGACGCTCCCCGCGGAACCGAGGACGTTGCCGAATCGCGTCACGATAAATTTCGTTTTCGAACGGGATGCGAACGAATATATATACCGTTCCGCCAAGTGCTTGCTCGCCCCCATGACGCTCGTCGGGTTGACCGCTTTGTCGGTCGAAACAAGCACGAACGTTTCCGTGCCGGACTGGTCGGCCAAATCGGAGACCGTTTTCGTTCCGAGAACATTGTTGCGGATCGCTTCCTGGATATTGGCTTCCATCAACGGGACATGCTTGTGGGCTGCCGCATGAAAAACCACATGGGGCTGATGTGTTTGAAACACTTGTTTCATCCGCATTTGGTGCGAGACGTCGGCGATGACCGGGATCAGGTCTCCCTTGAAGCCGAGTTGGCGCAATTCCTTTTCCAGGAAAAAAATGCGATTTTCGCCCCGTCCGAGGATAACCAGCGTCTTCGGTTGAAAACGAATGATCTGGCGGCAGATTTCCGAACCGATGCTCCCTCCCGCTCCGGTGATCATCACGTCTTTGCCGCAAAGCATCTTTTCGATGATCGAGTCGTCCAACCGGATCGGTTTTCGTTTCAACAAATCTTCGATGTTGATGTCGCGCATCGAAATACCCGATCCGCCCAACCGGTTTTCGATCGAGGGAACGATTCGGAGCAGCACGTTTTTGCGCTGGCAGATCGCCATGACGTTGCGCAGCAAACTGCCGTTCATGATTCCTTGCAGGACCAACACTTCCTGGATGCCCGACGAAGCGATGATTTTTTCCATCTCATCGACTCCCCCCAATACGGGAATCTGACCGATGTAACGGCCGACTTTCCTGAGGTGAACGGTGATGAAACCGACGATCTGGTATCCCAGCTCCGGATGATCGTACAGTTCGTCGGCCAACAAACGCCCCTGTTCATTGGCGCCGATCAACAAGACTCGCCGCTGGCGCTGGCGGGTGAATCGCGGCAGGATGTCGGACCGGAACATGCGCCAGGCGAGTCGGACGGTTCCGATCAGCGCGATCGTAAATATGCAATCCAACACCGGCACGGTGCGCGGCAGTTGGATGGAAAAGACAAACAACGTCAACAAAAAGAAAGCACAGGAGGAAATACAGGAACTTTTAACGAGTATTTGCAGGTCCTTGAACGTCGCATAGAGCCCCATGCCGTGAAAATGGCGATCCATGAAGAACACCGCCGCCTTGAGCAAAACGACATAGACGATGGTCTCATAACAGGCACACATGCCGACGTTGTCCCAATCGAAGTCGAAACGGAACGCAAAGGCAAGCCAATAGGCGATCGCAAACAAACAAAGATAGGCCGCAAAAACAACGGTTCGGCGAACCAACCATTGCGTTGCTCTCCATATTCGCTTGGCGGAAAAGATCTTCATCGAACCCCTTGTCGGCAACTTGAAGGAAAACATCGTGTGGGTATTGGATTAACAATTCATCGGTGCTGTTGAATCGGGAACACGAAACGGCTCCGGCTCATTATTGCTCCTAAAATCAATGAAGGAGAACAAGGGGAACTATACCGATTCGATAAAACCGTGTAAAGAGCAATATCCCGCAACTTGTAAAAGTCGACGGGATATTTTAGAAAGAAAAGACAAGATACGCAAAGAGCGAGACAAAGAAAACCCGGCGTTTTTTATGAAAGAACGATGACGCCGCCAAAGCAAATTTTGTCAGTTGCCCGTTTAGCCGGAACACCGAAGGTGTCCGTGTGAGTCCAGGGCAAACGACACGTTTAGCGTTAACGGGGTCCTATTCGCGCTCTTTGAAGGTTTTGATCATCAGCGGAATCACCTGTTTAAGATCGCCGACGATGCCGTAATGGGCGACGGAAAAGATCGGGGCTTCCGGGTCGGTGTTGATCGCAATGATTTTCGCGGATTCGTCCATCCCGGCACGGTGTTGGATCGCGCCGCTGATTCCACAAGCGATATACAGAGCCGGACGGACCGTCGTACCGGTTTGCCCGATTTGGTGTTCGTGTCCGATGAATCCGCTGTCGACCGCCGCACGGCTCGCTCCGACCGCTCCGCCGAAAGCGCCGGCCAACTCGTAAAGAAGCTCGAAATTCTCCTTGCTGCCGACTCCAGCTCCACCGGCGACAATCACACGGGCTCCCTTGAGGTTCAGCTTCCGCTTTTCGACTTCCCGTTTGATCACCTCGACGGCAAAGAGCGCTTGGTCTGTCAGCGGAACGGATTCCTTGACGACTTGCCCTTTCCGTTTCGGATCGGCGTCGCGGAGCGGCATCACCCCTTCCCGGACAGTCGCCATTTGCGGCCATTGGTCGTAATTGACGATCGTTGCGACGATATTTCCACCGAAAGCGGGTCGAATCTGGAGCAGCAGATTCTTGTGAACGGTCCCCGATTTCTCGGTCACGTCGCTGATTTCGAGGTCGGTACAGTCGGCGGTCATGCCGCTACGGGTCGTCGAGGCGACACGGGGAGCCAAATCGCGCCCCAAATTCGTCGCCCCGTACAACACGATCTGCGGACGGTGTTTTTGGATCAATTCGATCAAAACGTGGGCGTAAGGATCGGTTCGGAAGAGTTTCAGGGATTCATCTTCGACGAGATAAACATTGTCGACCCCATGCGCGATGAGCGATTCGGCGAATTTCGCGACCCCCGAACCGAGGAGCGTCGCCCCGACCTTGACGCCGAGCGTATCCGCAAGCTGCCGAGCTTTACAGCAGAGTTCCAGGGAAACATCCTGAATCGCTCCGTCTTGAACTTCCGCGTAGACCCAAACTTCGCCGTTGGTATTTTTTTCGATCATTTTCAAGCAAAATCGTTAATGGAAAAGTTGTTTATCCCATTATATCGACCAAAGCAGCCCCGACAAGCGTCTCAGAGACGTGTTTTTTGGGCTTCTCCTCCAAGAATCGACCCAAGAGATCGGAATCAGCGCTTGACGTTCGCCGGTTCGATGTGGATGAAGACGTCGAGAACGTCTTTGTCCTGGTCGAGAATCCGTTGTTTGATCCGATGATACAGTTGGTGCGCTTCGATGACGGGCATCATCGGATCCGTTCGGATGTGGACGTCGACGGCGATACTGTTCGGACCGAGAAAACGGGTTCGCAGCTTTTCCAAGCTGTGAACCTCGGGAAACGAACGGATCAATCGGGTGATTTCGTCGTACTGTTCCTTCGACGCACCGCCGTCGAGCAACACGCCAAACGTCGGTCGAATGATCTCCCAAGCGGCGTACATGATCATGAAACTGACGACGATCGCGCCGACCGGATCGAGAAAAGCATAGCGGCTTCCGAAGAGCAAACATAAACCGACCGCCGCGGCTGCCGGAATCGACGAAAGAACGTCGCTCTGGTGGTTCCAAGCGTTGGCGACGACGGCGCTCGACTTGATGCGGATCCCCGTTCGAAGCGTAACGACATATAAATACTGCTTCACCACAATGGAAATCAGTGCCGCAACGAACGGGAACAGCGTCGGCGATTCCAACTGTTCGCCGTTGAAAATCTTCTGGAGCGTTCCGATCGCCCCCCAAACCAACCCGACGCCGACCGCCATGACGGAAACGCCGATGAACAACGTGATAAACGTCTCGATTTTCGCGTGTCCATACGGATGGTCTTTGTCCGCCGGACGGGACCAAAAACGGGAACCGATCAGCACGACGATGTCGGTGACCATGTCGGACAATGAATTGACGGCGTCGGCGATCAACACGAAACTGTGGCCGAAAATCCCCGCAGCCATTTTCATCGCCGTCAACAGAAGATTAACCCAGATTCCGAGCCACGAAATCCGGCGAACCTCGCGCAGCTTTTCCGGTTCGCTGATCGTTTCCAGAGGGTGCAACGCATGTTGGGAAGCGTAATCCATGGTTTTCGAGCTTCGCCAAGAGTAATGATGAAAATTTGTGAACAGGCTGATTTACCGTCCCCTCTCCCCCCGGGAGAGAGGAAGGGTGAGGGGCTCTGTGCTTTGAACAAGAGAAGTTGTCAAGAAAAACGACTCGGCTCTTTTGTTGATTTCTATCATTACCTTTGTTTTACGTCGAACGCCCCTCACCCTAGCCCTCTCCCGAGGGATAGGGGAAGGAAATCAAGACGTTTCAAACATCAATGCCGACTATTCGAATACAAAAGAACCCCGAGTACAAGCGGTCCTCCACCGGAACTTGGGGCTCTTTTCTATTTTTGTGATACTCTTCGCAAAATCCGAAATTACATCGCCGGATGCGGAGTGATGCCGCCGGTAATGACGGAGCCGGTGCAGCTCATGTCGCACGGATTGCATACGGGTTCGCACGGGGAGCAAGCCGCCGGTTCGCACGGATTGCACGCCGAAACGGACGAAACACCGACGACCGGCGATTGAGCACTGGTCGTGTAAACGGTCCGCGCTTCCTGCTTGGTGCGGGACGTCGACCAAAGGGAACCAAGACGGCAGCTGCTTTCACCGCTGGTGGTGGTGCAACCGATCGACGCGGCGGAAAGGAGTACTGCGACGACTCCGAAAACTAAAATCTTTTTCATGACAGATCTCCTTCAAAATTGGGGGGTTGGGTCCAAATATCGTGAACGCCGAAAAGACGTTTTGCGTTTGCAATCCGTTCGGAAGCAAATTCACCGACGGGGTAATCTACACCACGCTTGAGTGAAAGCAAACGAATCGAATGGTTTTTCAAACTTCCTTTCGGGACCGTCAACCTACAATCGAGAAGAACGCTCGACTTTCCCCAGTCGATACACTTTACCACCGCTTGCGTTTTAGCCGCACAGCGAGTGCTATCGCACCAAGCCGGGGTAAACGTCGAGATCGAGCGTTTCGAAGAGCCCCGCGTTGAACCGTTCGACGGCGATCGCCCCCATCACGGCGTTGTCGGTGCAGAGAGAAATCGGAGCAATGAAGAGCCGAAAACCGTGTTTTTGCGCGGCGGCCTCCATTTTTTGCCGGAATCGGCTGTTCGCCGCAACGCCGCCGCCGACACAAAGCGTGTTCATCCGAACCTGTTTGAGCGCTTGGACCGACTTGCCGACGAGACAGTCGACGACCGCTTCCTGAAACGAGGCGGCAATGTCGGCAACCTCCGTTTCGGCAAGCGACGCGGCGGCAGTCGTCGGATCGACTTTGCCAGGCCCGACGAGCTTGTAGCGGACCGCGGTTTTCAGGCCGCTGAAACTGAACGCCAGCCGCTCCGGTTCGTCAAGCAACGAACGGGGAAAAGCGTGAGCTTTGGGATTTCCCTTTTCGGCGGCTTTCTGAATATTCGGCCCCCCCGGATACCGCAGTCCAAGCATCGCGGCGACCTTGTCGAACGCTTCGCCGGCGGCGTCGTCGATCGTTCCGCCCAGCGGCGTGAAATCGATCGGTCCGGCGCAGCGGTACAAACTGGAATGTCCCCCACTGACGATCAGCCCGACGCACGGAAACGGATTCTCTTTGAACGCAACTTTGCAGGCGTAAACATGAGCTTGTAAGTGATTGATCGCCAACAGCGGCTTCCGAAGAGCGACGCAAAGCGACTTCGCGGCGGCAAGTCCGACCAACAGGGAACCGGCGAGTCCCGGCGTGTTGGCGACGGCAACGGCGTCAAGATCGGCAAGTCGGATCCCCGCCCGCCGAACCGTTTCGTCGATCACGGGAACGATCTGTTCGAGATGCGCCCGGGAAGCGAGTTCCGGAACGACGCCGCCGAACCGTTGGTGAACCTTGTCCTGCGAGGCGACCACGCTGCCGAGAACCCGGAGATCCCCGTCGACGACCGCCGCTGCGGTTTCATCACAAGTCGTTTCAATGGTTAAAATCAAAGGCATGATGGGACATTATATCGTATGGTCGCCGGAAGCGAAGGGTACTCCCCCGGCGACCGGCTTGGAAATTCGTCGCCCTTGAAACCGCTGAAACGCCTTGATATACTGAAACGATGCAACAGCGACGTTCCCAAACATTTCCGGCGAAGCTCGACCGAATCACCGAAATGCTCCAATTCATCGCGAACTGGTGTTCAGACGCCGGATCGACGGAATCGGCGTGCAACTCGTTGAAATTGATCGTCGATGAAATCGCATCCAACGTCTGCAATTACGGAACGGACAAGGAACACGCGGGGCCGATCACGATTTCCGTGTCGAAAAACGACAAAACCATCGTTCTGGAGATCGCGGATCAGGGAATTCCGTTCAATCCATTGGAACAGGTCGTCCCAAACACGACGGCTCCATTGGAAGAGCGGCCGATCGGCGGACTCGGCATCTTTTTGGTGCAACAGGTTTCCGAATCGGTTTCCTACCGCCGCGAGGGAAACGAAAACCGGTTGACCATGATTCTCAAAGACGCTGTTTAGCCCGCAAACCGAAGGTTCCAGCGATTCATCGGTTCGTCAACAGCACGCCGAGAAAGCTGCTGCCGTTGAGCATGGCATGCAACAGCGCGGGCCCGGCGAACCGTTTGGTGCGGTACATCAGGAATCCGAGCGCCGCGGAAAAGAAAAAGAGCGGTATCGGATCCGTCACGGCGTCCGGCCAAAGCTGCCGAAGCGACGCATGCAGGAAAAACAGCGGCGGGATGAACAACAAGAAAAAGATAATTACCGTGCGAATATCGACAAAAAACCTGTCGAATCGCAACCCGAGGTCCTTCCATGACGCCCCACGACCGAAACGGAGAAAAAGAACGGCGAGAATCGGAAACAACGTGTTGACGATCGCGATACCGATCATCAGTTGAACCAACAATTCGGTCCCCTGCTCCGTTCGTTTGCCGCCGTGCAATCCCGCGAAGAGAACGGACGCCAACGCAATCGGAATGACGCCGAGAAATCGGGGCCACGGTCGCATCAGCGCGAGTTCCAGCTTTTCAAGCCAACCTTGCAGGAGCACCCGAAAGAGCAATTCTTCGGCGATCGGCGCGGCGATCACGGCGCTGAAAAACACGATCCAGAGCACGACCCGGAATTTTTTTCCTTGAACGAGCAGTTGCGTCAACGGATGCTCCGGCGTCGGCTTCAATTCCGCGACCACGACGGGCTTTTCCGTTGTTGTACGCGGGGAAACCGAGATGCGACCGGTCGCGATTCCGACGACGAACTGCATCGCCAAGAAATAAAGCACGAAAATAGCGAGAATGTCGAATCCGTTCCAAGGAACCGGTCGCCGCCGCTCCCACGGCACGAAGCCTCCGAAGAAACTCGATCGACGGACATCAAGCATCGCCAACAGCAGCACGGCAAAGAGTCCCAGCGACACGAAACAAAGACCAAGCATATTTTCCCCTTAGCCGCATCCGCCTGCGGTGCGATTGAACTGCCAACCGACTATCGATAAAAGAATAACGATTTCGCCCTCTTTTCAAGCGGTTCGAAATTTGAGATAATGTTCATTTAATCGATAACAAATTATCGAATCGGTTTTGTCCGATTCCGACACTACACTTTACACCCCTTATTTTTCACGTCAACATGAGTACAGCCGCTGCATCGATTGAAGAGGGCGTCAAAAAAATTCTGGTCGGATACCAAGGAGCCGGACGCGACGCGTTGATCCCAATTTTACAGGAGATTCAAGAGAAGCAGGGATTTTTGTCCCGGGAAGCCGTCGTGACGGTCGGCAAGGCGTTGAATCTCCCGGCGAGCAAGATTTTCGGGGTTGCGACGTTTTACAATCAGTTTCGATTCACGCCGCAGGGTCGGTATCACATTCAGGTCTGCCGCGGCACGGCGTGCCATGTGAAGGGTTCGTTGGCGGTGCTCGACGCCATCAAGCGTGAGTTGAAGGTCGAAGCAGGCGAAACGACACGGGACGGCGTGTTCAGTCTCGAAGTGGTCGCGTGCATCGGTGCGTGCGGTTTGGCGCCGGTGATCAACATCGACGGCAACTTCCACGCGAACATGACGTCGCAGGGAGTCGCAAGCGTCGTGAACCAATACAAAAAGCAGGCCGCCGGAAAGTAGTTCCTTTTCCCCATTGAGCCGGACGGCGCAGACGCCGGCGCACCGCCCCATGACGACATTTCACTTTCAGACGCACATTTCGGCGGACGGCACGCTGTCGCCGATCCCCGACTGGCCCGGCGGCGAAGCCGATGCGATCATCGTCGTCAGGCAGCCGGAAAAGACACGAGAAAACGAACCGATCGATGACGGTTGGCGTCCCGATCCGTCGGCGGTACGAGAGTTTCTCGAATGGCGTAAACCGCTTGCAGAAAACATAACCGATGAAGAGATCGAACAGTTGAAACACGAACGACGAATGAGGAAAATGCAATGATACGCCGTGTCTTGCTCGACTCGAACGTCGTGGTCGACCTCGTGTTGATGCGGGTCGGTTTTGTCGAAAACGCCGAAAGAATTTTCGAAATGATCGAAGCGGGAACCCTCATCGGCTGCATTTCCTCTTCAGCCGTGACGGATGTTCATTACATCGTTGAAAAGAAGATGACGCCGAAATACGCTTGGGAAGCGATGGAATTCGTTTATCGAACGATGCAAATACTTCCCGTAACACGAAAGACGATCCGAACCGCGTTGGATTCGGGCATGGAAGATTTCGAAGACGCGGTTCAAGCCGCAACGGCGGCAAACTGCCGGATCGACATCGTCGTAACACGAGACGAAAAGGGATTCCGCGACTCCGGTTTGCGGGTCTACTCCCCGGAAGAGTTTTTGAAAACATTGGAATAACGAACACACCCCATTGAGCCGGTATTCCGCGCCCTTGCCCATGCAACCGACACTGCGATTTTCATTATTGACGGCGATGCTACTCCTGAGCGCAGCGCTGTTCGCTGAAGAAAAGCGGGGATTGTCCGGCATGGTGACGGCTCCGAACGGCAAACCGTGCGGCGGCGTAGCGGTCGTCCTGTGCGGTATCGAGAATAGGGTCCTTCAAATTCGGGGCGAAAAAGTCGATCACGAGGCGTTCATTCCGAACTACCTCGCCGGGAACACGACGACGACGGCGGAAGACGGAACCTTCCAATTGCCATACATCGAGCTGAGCCCGGAAACGATTGCAAACGATGATCCCAAGAACCGGCCGGTCGATATCGTCAAGCGGCGTCCGTTGCCGTACAGTATCGTCTGTCTGCACGACGTCGGTTACGCCGTGGTCGACGACCGAAGTTACGACAAATTGCCGGTACCGCAAAAGATCACACTGACGCCATGGAGCCGAATCGAGGGAACCGCGAAGGTCGGCAAGGAATTTCTCGTGGAAAAGCCGCTGGAGATCTATTACAAATGGCCGCAACCGACGGAAGGAGCGGACGACGTTTTCGGTTCCCGAAAGTATCAAGGCGAAGAATGGCCGCTGACCCGTTCGATGCTGTTACCGGACATCGGATTTACGTTTGATGTAACGACCGGCAAGAGCGGTGAGTTTGTGTTCGAAAAAGTGCCGCAAGGAACGCTCAGTATTGTTAAAAGGTTGAACCAGTCGACACGGCTCGAAACGAAGTCGGGGGAACTGCTGCCGTATCTCTCGGCGATGTCGTTGCCGATGGATCAGATGTCGGTCGAAACGAAACCGGGTGAAACGACCCGGATTCAATTCGGCGGCAACGGGCGCCCGCTGGTCGGAAAAGTCGAAATAGCGGACAAGTTCGCCAAGCAATTGGGGAAGGGGGTAAGCTGTAACATATTGCTCAAGACGAAAGTACGCTGCGAGAAGGCGTTTGCCGATATCGCCGAAGCGACGAAAAAAATGCCCCAGGAAGTCAAAGACGAACTTGGTTTTTCCCCACGAGACTTGAACAAAACGCCGAAATTCAAGGAATGGCTCACAACCGACGAGGGCAAGAAATTTAAGCGGTGGGAAGCGAAAGAGCTCGAAGTGGCTCAACGTAACGTCGAGCGAGAATTGCGTGCCGAAGAAGAGGTCCGACAAGCCGAAAGAACCGGAGGGAACGGTTTTCGTTTCAACGACGTTCCCGGCGGCGAATGGACGGTCGAAGTCGTGTTGACGGAATACGACGAGAAGCCGTACCCCGATCACCGAACAAGCGTCGACGTCATGGTTCCACCGGGAACGGACGACATGCCGATCGACGTTGGAACAGTTTCATTGAAAGAGTAACACCCCCCATTGAGCCGGTACTCCGCGACTTTGCCCATGAACACGACGTTACGTTTCACGTTATTGACGGCGGCACTGCTCATTGGTTTGATCGGCTGTACGAATTCCAATTCGAAACCGGTATCCGCTGTTTCAACGGAATCGGTGGAGGGAACCTTCAAGGTCGACGGCACCGACTACGGATATAATGGAAGTTATGCCAAAGAAGAAACAGGAGGAAAAATCCTTTGCTCGGCCGTGATCGTTTTTCCGAAAGAACAAAGCCCCTGTAGTGGATTGCATATCATCGAAACGGATGGAACTTTTCGAGCAAGTTTTTGGGCGGGAGAAGGATTGGACATTCCGCAGATCAATTTATCGGTCAATCGTGTTTATCTTATCAAAGAAGGCAAATCGGCGACGGCCCAAACGAACGAAGAAATGAACATCGATTTGTCCGATCCGTCGTTTTTAACGCCACAAAAATTGGTACCGGTCCTCGAACAATTCGTCCACGAGAACGTGAAGAAAAACGAATAAACGAACAACGAAATATTTATCGAAACAACTTTTACCCCCAACCCTTCATGAACCCTACGACCATGCAAGCTCAAATCGTCGATAAAAACTTCCTCCACTGGGCGATCCAGGGGGGCGACAATCCGGAAGCGAAGTGCAACTGCGGTTGTGACGGAAAGTCCGTCGAGAACTGGAAGGCCAAAATGGCGTCGCTCCGCCGTGAAAACGTCGCGAAGCCGACCATTTATATCGGTACGGGAACCTGCGGACTCGGCGCCGGCGCCGCGGTCACCCTCGAAGCGATCCGGAAATATCTCAAGGAGAAAAGCATCGACGCCGATGTCGTCGAAGTCGGCTGCATCGGTCTTTGCGTGGTCGAGCCGCTCATCGACGTGCAGCTTCCCGGCCGTACCCGGCTCATGTTCCAAACCGTGACACACGACAAAGTCGCGGCGATTCTCGACGGAATCTTCGCCGACAATCCGCCGAAGGAATTGCTGCTCGGACAATTCCGTACGCCGAACGCCGTGCCGTGGGACGGTGTCAAGTTCCAGGACGAACATCCGTTCTTCGGTCCACAGACCCGTTGGGTGCTCAAGAATTGCGGCGTGATCCATCCGGAAAGCCTCGAAGAATATCTCGCCTGGGGCGGTTATCAAGCGTTACGAAAAACACTCGGCGCCGACGGCGGTCAACCGATGGACCCGGTCGCCGTCTGCAAGGAAGTCGAACAGAGCGGGCTGCGAGGTCGCGGCGGCGGCGGATTCCCCACCGGCATGAAATGGAAATTCGCCCGTAACAATAATGATCCGCAACGGTATCTCGTCTGCAACGCCGACGAAGGGGACCCCGGTGCGTTCATGGATCGTGCCGTCATCGAAGGGGACCCGCACCGGCTCCTCGAAGGAATGGCCATTGCCGCTTACGGCATCGGAGCGAACAAGGCGTACATCTATATTCGTGCCGAATATCCGCTCGCGATCAAACGGCTCGAACAGGCGATTGCCGACGCCGAAGCGAACAACCTGCTGGGCGACAAAATTCTCGGAACGGATTTCTCGCTCAAGATGATCATCAAGAAGGGTGCCGGCGCGTTCGTCTGCGGCGAGGAAACCGCCCTGATTCACAGCATCGAAGGGAAGCGGGGCATGCCGCGTCCCCGTCCGCCGTTCCCGGCCGTTTCCGGGCTGTTCGGACATCCGACGATCATCAACAACGTCGAGACGTTGGCGAACATCGCGGAAATCATCAAGAACGGCGCCGGTTGGTTTTCGTCGATCGGCACCGAAGGGAGCAAGGGAACGAAAGTCTTCGCGCTTTCCGGAAAGGTTTTTCGTACGGGATTGGTCGAAGTCGCCATGGGAACCTCGCTCCGTGAAGTGATCTTCGCCATAGGCGGCGGCATCGCGGGGGGGAAAGCGTATAAAGCGGTGCAGATCGGCGGTCCGTCCGGCGGTTGCATTCCGGAGGAAAAGGTCGACATCCAGATCGATTACGAGTCGCTCAAAACAGTCGGCGCGATGATGGGCTCCGGCGGTCTCGTCGTAATGGACGAAGACAACTGCATGGTCGACGTCGCGAAGTTCTTCATGGACTTCATTCAACGGGAAAGTTGCGGCAAGTGCATTCCGTGCCGTGAGGGAACCCGCCGGATGCTCGAAACCTTGAACCGTATCACCCGGGGCCGGCGTCACGAAACCGGCAAGCAGTCGCTGGAGCGGTTCCAGAGCGTCGTGTACCTCGAAAAGCTGGCGGAGATTATTCGTGACACGTCGCTCTGCGGTCTCGGCCAAACGGCTCCGAATCCGGTGCTGTCGACGCTCCGTTGGTTCCGTCACGAATACGAAGCGCACGTTTACGACCGCTGTTGTCCGGCAAAGGCGTGTGCGGACTTGATTACGTACCATATTACGGAAAAGTGCACCGGCTGTACGTTGTGCTCGAAGAAGTGTCCGGCGTCGGCGATCGTCGGCACCGTGAAGACGCAGCACCACATCGTCGCCGACAAGTGCATCGGCTGCGGCGCCTGCATGGACGCCTGCCGCTTCAACGCGGTTGACAAAGTTTGACGGTTATTCGTCGCAAGCGGAATAATTACCGAACACAACCAAGGAACATACGATGAGACCGTTTATTTTAGCATTGCTGATCGCAATCCTGTTGCCGATGCAAGGCATGGCCCAGGACGTCGACTTCATGAAAATGATGCGGTCGGATATCAACCGGCGTTATCACAAGAGCGAGAACAAGCTCCGTTACCGGGCGATGTGGAACGGTTACGGCGCAAGTTCTTCCGTGAGACCGCTCTGGTACAATGAAGAGTTCCGGCAGGAACTCGGACTGACGCCGGAACAACATGCCAATTTGGATTTCATGTATTCCAAAAACGGAAGCATGGGACACTGGTATCGAACCAAAGCGAAGACCAATCCCGAATTGGCGACCTATTTGAAGGAAGACGAACGACTGCAAGCTTCATTACGAAAGGACGATCCCTACGGTGAAAAATTGACCGAAGAAGACAAACAGGCGATCATCGCCAATTCGGAAAAAGGGAGTGCCATTTACTGGACGGAAACGCAAAAAGACGTCGAAAACACGCTGACACCGGAACAGATGCAAAAAGTCCGGGAATCCGAACTGGCTCTCATGTCGGAAATTCCGATCCTGAATCCGTCGATGTTCGAATCCCTCGGCTTGACGGACGAACAGAAAAAAGAGATGGCGACGTTCAAGAAGGAACTGGAGCCGGAGTTCGAAAAAATCGTCGACGAATTGGTCGACATGGAAGATGCGTTACAGGAATTGAAATTCGATCTGTTCGAAAAAGTCGGCGTCAAGTTCGGCAACAACGGAGAACCCGTCGACGAAAACGGAAAACCGTTACAAAACAATCCGGAGGCGATGAAGAAAAAGATGGAAGCGCTGGATGCCGAATTTGCCAAGAACGAGAAAATCCGGGACCGGAGCAAACAGCTTAACGAACGTGCACGCGACTTCATGACCGGATTCAAGTTCAAGATGTTCAACGTTCTCACCGACGATCAGTTGGCGAAAATGCAACGGATCATCGACAATCCGACGGAGTACGTCAAGAAAATTCGCGACCGCATGCAAAAAGAACGGGCGGCAAGGGAAAAAGAGAACGAATGGAAGCCCGGGATCGATTCGTGGCGTCCCGGCGACCCGCTTCCGAAAGAGTATCTCGAACAACGTAAGCAACGCAAGAGTTTTCCGAAGTCGGAACCGTCCGGAACAAAAAGTTAATCTGAGAATCGACAGAAATCCATCGCAAGCGGATATCGTTACATCTTTTACAACAACCTACTAAACCCCTTTAACCCTATACACACCCTATGGTCAAGATCGAAGTCAACGGTCGGCCCGTCGAAGCCGAAGCGGGAGAAATGCTCCTTGCCGCCATACGCCGTGTCGGAATCAATGTTCCGACCATCTGCAACATGGAGGGGCTCCCGGCCACCGGAGCCTGCCGCATGTGCGTCGTCGAAGTCGAAGGGCAACGCAATCTCGTCCCGAGCTGCGCGTTTCCCGTCTTCGACGGCATGAAAGTCCAAACCCATTCGGCACGCGCCGTCGACGCAAGGCGCATGATCGTCGAACTTCTCCTCGCCGACCATCCTGAAGACTGCTTCTACTGCGAACGGAACGGCTGCTGCCAACTCCAGGAGCTTTCCGAAGAACTCGGCATCCGTCGCCGTCGATTTAACGGACAAAAAGACACCTATCCGCTCGACATGTCCGGCGACTCGATCGTCCGCGATCAGGACAAGTGCATCAAGTGCGGCAAGTGCGTCCGTGCATGCGAGGAAATCCAAGGGGTCGCCTGCATCGATTTCATCAATCGCGGTTCGAAAGTGAAAGTCGGCCCGGCGTTCGACGAAGGGCTCAACGTTTCCAGTTGCGTTAATTGCGGTCAGTGCGTCGCGGTCTGTCCGACCGGTGCGCTGATCGGCAAGTCGCACGTTCACCGTGTGATGGGCGCCCTCAACGATCCCGAAATGCACGTCGTGATTCAACACGCTCCGTCCGTCTCGATTTCCATCGGCGACGAGTTCGGCATCCCGATCGGCGTCGACTCCATCGGCGTGATGACCGCCGCGTGCCGACATCTCGGCTTCGACCGCGTTTTCGATACGAGTTTCAGCGCCGACCTCACGATCATGGAGGAAGCGACCGAGCTCGTCAACCGCGTCAAGACCGGCGGCGTGCTCCCGATGTTCACGAGCTGTTCCCCCGGCTGGATCAAGTTTGTTGAAACGTTTTATCCGCAGAACATTCCGAACCTGTCGAGTTGCAAGAGCCAGCAGCCAATGCTCGGGGCGGTCATCAAAACGTACTATGCCGAGAAGAACAAGCTCGATCCGAAGAAGGTTTTCAGCGTCTCCGTCATGCCGTGCACCGCGAAAAAGTTCGAGGCGAACCGCCCCGAAATGGGACGCAACGGTTATCGTGACGTCGACGCCGTTCTCACGACCCGTGAATTAGCGCAACTGTTTCGTCGGTTCGGACTCGACTTGCCGAACCTCGTGCCGGAGGCGGCGGACACGCCGTTCGGCGAACGGAGTTCGGCGGGCAAAATCTTCGGCGCCAGCTGCGGTGTCATGGAAGCGGCTATTCGTAGCGCTTATTTCTTCCTGACCGGCAACGAACTCGGCGAACTCAAAGTCGAAGCGGTCCGGGGACTCGACGGCATCAAGGAAGCGCACCTCGACATCAACGGTTTGAACGTCGGCGTCGCGGTCGTCAACGGTCTCGGCAACGCCCGGAAATTATTGGACGAAATCAACGCCGGGCGCAAGGACCTTCATTTCATCGAGGTGATGACCTGTCCCGGCGGCTGCGTCGGCGGCGGCGGCCAGCCCTACGGTACGAACCGTGATCGGGTCAAGGCCCGTATTGCGTCGCTGTACCAAATCGACTCGAACGACCAGTTGCGGGTTTCGCACAAGAACGAGGAAATCATCCAGATCTACAAGGAGTTCCTCGGCGAACCGAACGGACACAAATCACACGAGCTGCTCCACACGTTCTACCATGAGAGAGAAGCGCTGACGTGAAGCTGATACCGCGCTGACTATCCTCCTCTCCCTCGGGAGGTCCGAGCCGGACTGGCGTGGGCTAGAGTGAGGGGGCGCTCTGGTAGTGCGTGAGTGTTGAGTTCAAGTGAATCGACAGAGAACTTTTTGATATTCAATCTTTTTGACAAACACAACGTCGAACGCCCCTCACCCTAACCCTCCCCCCTGGGAGAGGGGACGGTATGGCAAACGTTTTTCATAAAACATTCACCTCGAACCTTTGATAAAAACATGGCATATAATATTTTACTGGTCGACGACGACCCGGATTTTCGTTCCAAGGCGAAGGAAATGCTCCAACACTTCGGCTTTTCCGTTACGGAATGCGAAGGCGAACAACAGGCGAAGGAGACCGCCGCGCGGCGGTCGTTCGATCTCGCGGTGATCGACCTGATGATGGAGAACAGCGACAGCGGTTTCACGCTTTCGTACCATTTCAAGAAGGACCACCCGAAGATGCCGATCGTGTTGCTGAGCAACGCGGCGAGCGAAATGAGCATCGACTTCTCGATGGAGTCGGCGTCCGAACGGAGTTGGATCAAAGCGGATGCGCTGCTGAACAAGCCGCTCCGCTTCGAACAGCTGTTGTACGAAACGCAACGGCTGCTGGGTGTTCTTGCGCCGCATGCGCATTGAGACAATGCAGGAACATTCCTTGTTCGTTCACCTACCGTCCCCTCTCCCGAGGGAGAGGGGACGGTAATCTTGAGCCTTCACAGGGTATGAAATTTCTGCCGTATCTGAAATTGATGCGCATCTCGGCGCTGCCGACGTGCTGGTCGAACGTCCTCACCGCGTTCTGGCTCGCCGACGTCTGCGCCGTTCGGCTCAACGGGGGATTGCTTGTACAGTTGCTTTTCGTTTCGTCGTTGTTTTATCTCGGCGGAATGGTGCTCAACGACGTTTACGATACGAAAATCGATGCTGTTGAACGTCCCGAACGACCGATTCCGTCCGGACAAATTTCGCAGATGGTTGCCCGAATTCTCGGATTCGTTCTGCTTATCTCCGGTTTGTGTTATCTCTGTTTCGGCGTATGGCGTCCCGGCAAGTCTCCCCGTGATTTTCACGGACTCTTTCTTTTTCTTTCGATTTTTGGATACGACATCGGACTCAAACGAATTCCAATCGTCGGCGCAATCACGATGGGACTCTGCCGATTCTTCAACATCCTCATGGTCGCAAACACCGTCAATCTGCCTCAAGAGATCGTATTGTATTACGCCGTGTCGGTGTTCGTCTACATCACGGCGGTGACGATCCTGTCCGGGCACGAGGCGAAGTCGCTTTTCGTCCGGAAACTCGTCGGGATCGGACTTTCGTCCATTATCCTCATCGACGCGGTGTGGTGTCTCGTTTTCGTCGGTTGGATTCCGGCGATTATCGTGCTGGCGCTCTATCCCGTTGCCATGTCGTTACGAAAAATCGTGTCGCTGACGTGATACCGTCTTTTATTGATATCCGCGTGCTTTCATGAGGCGGTACATCGGATCGCTGAGGCTCTGGCCCGACGCTTTCGACATTTTTTCCGTGATGATCTGGTCGAGCTGACCCTGAAAGATTTCCTCGGCGCGGCCGCCGTCGAAGTAAGGATTCTTTTCCTGCGTCGCCCGCATCGCCTTGAGCATTTGGCCGAAAAACGTTTGTCCGACCACCTGCTGCAACACGTCACGAAAACGTTTGTCCTCGGCGGTCTCGTCTTTCGCGTCCGTCTGGACGGAATTGTCGTTGCGTGTTGCAACGGTGCCGTCGGCCCGTTCGTAAGTATCGAGCGTCGACACGGCGTCCGCTGAGGTTTTCGATTGGAGCAGCGACAACCCCTTCGGCATGGCGTTCTGAGCCGATTGCGTCGCCAAAGCATATCCCGGATTCGAAATGGAAGAGATCATGGTACAATATTTTGTCGAGGGTATCCACTTGCGTTTTAGCCGCTCAGCGTGTATTCATTGTTTACTCCACATAGATAACTTCGCCGATGATCGCGCCTTGCCGTTCGAGTATTTTGATGATTTCGATCATGTCGGCGGGGGGAATGCGTACGGTATCGAGCGATGCCTGCAACGCCTTGAGTTTTTGGTTGACGATCGCCTCACCCATGAATTGACGGTACTTCATCTCCGTGTCGACGTCCACGAACTGTTGCGGGTTGATCTCCTGCCCCGGCGGCTGGACCGGCGGACGAATTTCCGCGACGATATTTTTGTGCGTCAACACGATCGGCTTGACTTCGACCCCTTCGTCGATCGAAATGATGCCGACTCGTTCATTGATCACGACCCGCGGAATGATCGGTCGGTCGAGATTGATTTCGACGTCCATCAGGTCGGCGAGGAACGGGAGGGGGTCGGCGAAATCGACGTCCCGCATTTTTACCGTAACGTAATTTTGATGCGGTGCCCTGGCGATCTCCTGATTGCCGATCTTTTTGCCGACGTCGTTGTTGATCTTCTCCGCGATCGTGCGGGCCATGCGGGGCATCGCGTATTCCCGATTGAGAACCAGCGTGATCGTTCCGTCCAAAATGTACGGATTGACGAAATTCCCGGTCAACCGACAGCCCCGCTTGATCTTGGCGACGTTCTTGGCGATTTCCTTTTCGATCGTGAGCGGCCCCCATGCAAGACCGCGAGGTTCTTCATTTTCAAGGTTGACGGGGATCGGCGAGATCAATATCGTTGCGGAAAGGTCGCCCCCTTCGAGGCTTTTGGCGTTGCCGACGGACTTGACGGTGCAATCGAGCAAATCGCCGTCACGACCGCCGGTCGCCGGAATCGTCACGGTCACTTCGACCAAGGCGTTGTTCTTCGACGTGCCGATGTCGAGCTTTTTCGCCAGTTCGGTTTCCTTGCCGCTCGGCAGGCCGCTCAGTTCGAGCATCCGCGAGATCGCACGGGCCGACGGACCATACGACTTCGGATCGTCGCCGGTTCCGTTCAAGCCGCTGACGATTCCGTAACCGCGAATCATCGTCTGTTCCTGGCCTTTGATCCGGACGAGGTTTTCGACACGCAACGTCGCGGCGGAAATATTCGAACAGATAACAGCAAACAGGAGAGTTGTCAACAGTCCAAAACGCATGGGATTACCTCGGTGGATCGCGGAGTACCGGCTAAATATGGGAGGAAGTTAGAAAGGTTTCCAGTGTTCGAAAAGTCGTGTGCCCCACGGACGGCGGACGGTGTCGAAGACGTTTCCTTCCGGCGTTTCCTGGACGACGAGTTCCGCGACGTCGGAGCTGTCGACCGTGTTGCCGATGATGTCTTCCGGCCGCACGAATCCGCCGACGAAGATCCGCTTTCCTTCTTCGCCGAAATCGAACGATTGGGTTCCCTCGACATAAAGGTTGCCGTTATCCTGCACGGAAACAACACGGCATTTGACGGTGAAACCGAAATTTTCGCGTCGCTGCATCGTTCCCTGATTCTGCGTTTGGTGGTTGATTTCACCGCCGACCTCCGGAAGCGTTTCCTCCGACTTGACCGGAAACGCGAAAATGTCCGGGATCTTGAACCACGCCGTGACCCGACCACGAGTCTTGATGTTCTTTTTCCGTTGGTTCGTCGTATTATTATTGTACACCCAATCGTATTTGATCTTGACCTGGACAAGATCCTCTTCCTTGAACACCCGAACCCGTGGTGCCGGCTGGTAGATCAACGACATCTGCGCAAGGTTCGGTCGGCGACCGTCGGCGTACGGCGAGAGCGCCGAGCTCCCCGTCAACGAACCGGATTGGGCCGATGCGACCGCGGCGCACAACGTGCAGTTGACGGCAAGCAGGGAAGTAATTCGAATCAAGCGTTTCATGGGAATTGAATTGTCGTGACGTTTCATATCGAAGAATCGCCGGTACCTGCGGTTCGCCGGCAACACGGGTCAAATTTTGGTCGTTGAGGCGTAGACTTCGACGGTGCCGGGTTCGGTGACCCGCGCGGAAAACGTCGGAGCCGGCTCCTTCGCGTTTCGACGGGTTCTGTTTTTCGTGTCGTTTTCGACGAGCGATTCGATGAGAATCGTGCTCCCCTTCACGCCGTCGTCAAGCGCCTTGCCGTTCAAACGGACGATAATACCGTTCATCATGGAACGAACCGTTACGATATCTCCCCGGCGTACGAGCGTCGGGTGCTTGATCTTGGCGGACTCGAGCACCGAAAACTCGCGGACCACGGCGGTTGTTTCCATGCCGATCGCGTCGGAAAGATCGATGAGGAAATCGTCTCCACGAAATTTTTCGACTTTCCGCAACTCGACGTCCGACTCGCCGATGATATATCCTTTCGGCAGCGTTCGCTTCACGACGACGATCCGCTGTTCGACGCTCACGTCGGCGTCGACGGCGACGACGATTTTGTGTCCGGTATTAACGTCGACGTTTTTCATCACGATCCGGAACCCCTGGATTCCAGTGAACGGGGCTTCGCCTCCTTCGATGTCGTCGATCCGACCGCCGGTCGCCAAGGCATACGCCTGGTCGCGGTTCAATTTCAGTGCAATCGACCACGGCAATTCCCGTTGCGCATCCATGTTTTTCGTTACGGTCCTGTTCAGGTGGACGGCAAGCGCTTCGGAAAGCTGGTTTTCCAGGGTTTTGATCAACTGCGACGAAACGGCGTCCTTGCAGGAAGCGGTCCCGGGCGTCGCAGACGATTCCGCTCCGATCAGCGTGAGCGAACCCTTGCCGCTCAAGGAATGCTTCGTCGAATCGACGCCGACTTGCGACAACAAGGTCCGAAGTTCGACGGCGGAGAACGTCCGCTGTTCGCCGATCATCGGAGCCTTGCAAAGAATCGTCTGCCGGAGCTGATCGACGTTCACTTCCTGTTGCGCAACGATTTCCGCGACGTCGCCGAGAAGAACCAATGTTTTCGTACATCGAACGGGTTCGTCCTTGAATTTGATTTCGGCGGCGAACGATTCAGCGACGAAAACGACAAACGGCAAAGTGATACAAAAAATGAAGTGTTTCATTTCCGGATATTCATCGCACCGCAAGGCGGGTGCGGCTAACGGGGTTATCGTTTGATTCCGATGACGGTTTGGAGCATCTGGTCCCCGGTTTGGGTCGACTTGCTGTTCAATTCGTAAGTCCGTTGGGCGGTGATCATGTCGATCAACTCGATCACCGGCGCGACGTTCGACATTTCAAGATAACACTGCTTGATGATCCCGAAACCGTCCTGGCCGGGATTGCCGTCGGTCGGCGTTCCCGAAGCATAGGTTTCCCGATACAAATTTTCGCCGACACGGAGCAAACCCTCCGGATTGGCGAACGTGGACAATTGGATTCGGTCTCGCTGCTCCGGATTGACTTCGTCGTTCTGCACGAAATAAACGAAACCGAATTGGTCGATCTGGATTTTTTTCGTTCCTTCCGGTACGGTAATCGCCGGATCGAGCAAGCGGCTTTCATGCGTGCTGCCGACGGTGATCTGGCGATTCGAGTTAATGTTCAAATTTCCGGCGCGGGTGTAAAACACCTCGCCGGTCGCCGAGTCCATGACCCGCATGAAACCGACCCCGTCGATCGAGATGTCGAGGTCGCGGCCCGTTTCCGTATGTGTTCCCTGCGAAAAGTCGGCCTGAATACTCGTAACACGAGTACCGACGCCGATCGCGATTCCCGTCGCGGCGAATTCGCCGTTCAAGTCCTGCGAGCCGGGGTACCGCAAATTGTCGTAATACAAATCCTCGAAGTTGCATCGCTGCTTCTTGTACGCCGTGGTCTCGGCGTTGGCGAGGTTGTTCGATACCGTGTTGAGCTTCTTTTCCATGCCCAACATTCCGGTGCCCGATGTGTAGATGGTCTGAAATGGCATTTGTTGTTTACGATAATTAAACGTGTTCGGGGTTTAGCGCGTCGCAGGGCGATGCGGCTAACCGATGCGTAAAACTTTACTGAGGAGTCCGCCGGTCGCATCGTCTTGGGTGTGCATCATTTTGACGTTCATTTCGATCGCCCTGGAGGCGACGATCATTTCGATCATTTCGGTCGACGGATTCGCGGAGGACATTTCGAGGTGTTCGGACCGCACCCGCGGCCGCTCCGCCTGGGTCAACGACCGGTATCCGGCGTTTCCTTCCAAGCGATAGACGTTTTCGCCGGTCTTGACCATTTCCTTCATGTTGTTCGGCTGCACGAGGTCGATTTCCGCGACCCGGCCGAGTCCGTATTCCTGGAGAACGCCGTCGTCGCCGACATGCCAGGTTTTGCTCGACGGATTCGGCACCGTGACCGGGCCGCCGCCGACATCGAGGAGCATGAACCGACTGCGGCCCCACTCCGTGACGAAATTGCCGTTGTTGTCGACACGAAAGTTTCCTGCGCGAGTAAGGAATTCCTCGTTGTTGCTCATGTCACGAACCCGAAACCAACCGTCCCCCTCAATGGCGAGGTCCGATTTGTTCTCGGTCGGCGTGATCGTTCCCTGCTTGAACTCGGTGTGGGTGCCAATCGTGTGGACGCCGCCGCCGATGTCGGTGATCCGACCGGTGCCGAAGCCGATTTCGCCGATCGCGACCGATTCGGTGTGCCGCGCCATCTGGAGCGCCAACTCCCGTTTGAAACCGGGAGTGTCCATGTTCGCGATGTTGTTGGAAATCGTCTGGAGACGATATTCCTGAGCCATCGCGCCTTCGCCAGAGATGTAGAGGCCGTAAGACATGGTATTTTAGGAAAAATTTAACGATTTTCCAGAATTTCTTAATGTCCAAGTCGACCGTACCGGACGTTCTCATTAAAAAGATTGGAGAAAATGTGATGAATTTTCCGGTTCAAACAACAAAAACAAGGGAATAGGTAAAACAAGAAACACAGGAACGATGGGCAGTTTCGGGTTTGTCAACCGGCAATGCGACTCGGCGGTTTGCACGCAATCCCCGCCCCCACCCGCTCACACGGCTGGATACGCCGTGCGAATAGTCTTCCCTCCTCACGATTCTGTTGGGGCCGGTTTTTTCTCCCTGCCGTTTTTTGTATAATAGTAGGTTGCAATAGTGATTCAGTTTTCCTTGGCGCAGCATGGACACCTTCGGTGTTCCGGCGAAACGGGCCATTGGCTTTGGCGGTGTACTACTTTACAATCATATCGGAAGACGGAGACGGCAATGAGTTCAAACGCTGATGTGGAAACGGCGATGTTTCCCTCTTCCGATCCATGGAAAAAGCTGCTCGACGCGGTAATCGAGTCGGAGTACGACGCCATCGCCGTCTTTAAGGGGGATGACGGGTTGATCCACCTGAACACCCAATCGCTGGAACTTTGGAAACTGACATCCGAACAGGCGGCCCCACTCTCTGAAAACGGATTCCTCGGCTTGATCCTCGATCGTTGCTCCAATCGGGCCGAATTTGACGCGATAGCCCGCCGAATGGACGAACAGCGCCCCCTCGGCGGAACGCTTCATCTTTACGATGGCAGCATCATCGATTGGCGAGCGCGAACATTGACGTTGGACGATGCCTCGAATTCGACCGTTCGGGTCTGGCGTTGGCGCAACGTCACCACGCAACGGCAAGCCGTCGAAAAGCTGCAATGCAGCGAAGAAAAATATCGGATGGTCGTCGATAACCTGCTCAACGGCATCGTGTGGCTCGACGTTGTCACCAACGATCAAGGGCAGCCGATCGATTATACCGTCGCCGACGTCAACCCGCGGGTCGAAGTGTTGTCCCAGATTCCGCGAGATTTGTTTTTGGGAAAATCGTTCCTGAAAGTCTTTGCGGGAGTGAGGGTTACGTCGCACCCATTCGGCGACCGCTGGTGGGCCGGAATCGACAAAATCGCCGTCGAGGGAACCAGTGATGTTTATCACGTCGTCGTCGATTCGCTCGGCAAATCGTTCGAAGTCGCTTGTTTTCGACCGCATCCGGGGAAAGTCGTCCTCGTCGTCAACGATGAAACCTATCGGCTCCGGTCGCTCAAGTCGATGCAGACGCTCCAACGGATGGTCGACCAAATCTCGGAGCCGGTCGTGCGCATCGATAACGACGGAATGCTCGTTTACGTCAACCAGGCGGCGTGCGATCTCTTCGATCTTGCGTCGCCGGTCGAGATGCTCAACCGCCCGGTTTGGGAATTTCTTGCGTCTTGCAACCCATCGCTTTGGACCGAATTTTGGCAAAAAGTGCGGCATGAAAAAAAGCTGACTTGGGAAACGGTCTTGCGTGGACCGGCCGGTGAAGAACTTCCGGTCGGCATCATCGCGGATCTTTTCGAGGAGAACGG
The DNA here is from genome assembly GCA_031549705.1 of Thermoguttaceae bacterium. Classification (GTDB taxonomy): domain Bacteria; phylum Planctomycetota; class Planctomycetia; order Pirellulales; family Thermoguttaceae; genus WRKP01. The sequence goes on along the minus strand of JAVBPI010000003.1, from coordinate 17,300 downwards.
CGAGTTTTTCTGCGCGGTTTGCCTCCATGACGCGCGGGACCAGCAGCGCCGGATCAAAGCGGAACAGGCGTCGCACGCCAAGAGTGAGTTCCTCGCCCATATGTCGCACGAAATCCGGACGCCGCTCAACGGCGTCATCGGGATGACCGACCTGCTGATGTCGACGGAGTTGACGCCGAAACAATCGGAATACGCCTCGCTGATCAGGTCGTCGGGCCGCTCGCTGCTGTTTTTGATCAACGACATTCTCGACTTCTCGAAGATCGAAGCGGGGAAATTGGATCTCGACCTCACCGATTTCAATCTTCACGATTTGCTCGAATCGGTGCTCGGTATTCTCGCGGCTCGAGCGCATGAGAAAAACCTGGAGCTTTGCGGACTCTGTCACGCCGACGTTCCGCTCTCCGTGCGCGGCGACGACGGTCGATTGCGGCAAATTTTGATCAATCTCGTCGGCAACGCGGTCAAATTCACCGAGAGCGGCGGCGTTCGGCTCGACGTTCGTGTCGAACGGAAGCACAAAAACGCGACACCGACCTGTGATATTCGCTTCAGCGTTTCCGATACGGGAATCGGGATTCCGCGAGAACAGCGGGAACGGCTTTTTCAATCGTTTTCGCAAGGGGACGCTTCCCGATCACGTCGTTTCGGCGGAACCGGGCTCGGCTTGGCGATTTCCAAACGGCTCATCGAATTGATGGAGGGAGAAATTCACGTCGAAAGCCGGGAAGGGGTCGGCTCCTCGTTCTTTTTCACGATTCCGATGCCGTACGTCGAAGCGACGGATGCTCAAGCACTTTATCACGGCAACATCAACCTCGCCGGTCAGACGGCGGTCGTGATCGAGAACAACGACGTGCTGCGAACCACGCTCCTGGAACAGCTCCAATCGTGGGGAATGCGCGTCCAAACGTTTACGAACAAAAACGAAGCGATGAAGGCGGTCAAAACCGCTTCCGATCAGGGAAATCCGTTCCAACTCGTGATCGTCGACAGCGCCTTGTCGAAAGGAAACGGCGTCGATCTCGTCAAAGAGGTCCAAATCGCTTCGCCGAACGATCAAACGGGAACGATCCTGTTGGTCCCACTCTCCGAAAGCGGCGAGCTTTCCGGAATCCACCAGGCAACCAAGGCGACGGTTCTCACGAAGCCGACCTACAGCTCGTCGCTGTTCAACGCGATCCTGAACGCCTTGGACGGCAAGGATCATCCGTTACAAAAAAAGAGCAAGCACGATTCCGGCCTTTATACGGCATCTCACTATCGGATCGACCCGAAAGCGTTGCCGCTCGACAACGACCCCGTGATTCTCGTCGCGGAAGACAACAAGATCAACCAAATTGTCGTTTCGGAAATTTTGGCGAACGCGGGCCTGAAATTCCAAATCGTCGGCAACGGTCGTGAAGCGTGTGACGCGATTGCCGGAAAACGGTTCGATCTGGTGCTCATGGACTGCCAGATGCCCGAAATGGACGGCTTCGCCGCGACACGAACCATCCGGGAATGGGAGGAAAAAGAACGGAGCAATCTCCGGTCCGATCACTTGCGGCGAATCCCGATCATCGCGCTGACCGCCAACGCCACCAAGGGGGACGAGGAGCTCTGCCTCGACGCCGGAATGGACTCCTATTGCAGTAAACCGATCAACGCCCGCAAACTCGTCGCCGAAATCAAGAGCTGGCTCGGTAAAGGAAAGTAATCATTTGTAATGCCGAAACGAATATTGTTTGTCGCGTTTTCTTTTCTCATTCTCGGAACCCTCGACGCCGACGACGGGAACGCCCAACGTGATGTCCGGCTCAAGAACCTGCGGGAGACGTTCCCGAAGATCGTTTTCACGAAACACGCCGATCTCGGCGGCTCCCATTACGCTTACACCGAGGCGCAAAGCGACGCCCAAGCGGAACGACATTTCCTCCCCGGCAGCGCCCTCTGCCTGCTGGAACCCGACGACGACGGGAAATACGTCACAAAAACGCTCCTCGACGATCCACAAGGGATGATCCGCGACCCGGACGTCTCGTTCGACGGCAACAAGATCGTCTTCTCGTGGAAGAAGTCGGACCGCGAAGACGACTTTCATTTGTACGAATACGACGTCGCAACCGGCGCAATCCGGCAGTTGACGTTCGGACTCGGATACGCCGATCTCGAACCGTGCGTTCTCCCCGACGGCGGAATCGTCTTCGGCTCCACCCGTTGCGTCCAAGTCGTCGATTGCTGGTGGACGGAAGTCTCGAACCTGTATCATTGCGACAAGTACGGAAAATTTTTGCGACGATTAAGTTTCGACCAGGTCCACGTCAATTATCCGACGCTGCTGGACGACGGCCGGGTGATCTACACCCGGTGGGACTACAACGATCGGGGGCAGATTTTTCCGCAGGGGCTCTTCCAGATGAACCCGGACGGGACCGGGCAGACGGAAATGTACGGAAATAATTCGTGGTTCCCGACGACGATCCTCCATGCCCGCGGAATTCCCGGAACGGGAAAGATCGTCGCGATTTTCACCGGACATCACACCCGCCAGCGGGGGAAACTCGGCATTCTCGATCCGTCCCAAGGGCGTCAGGAAAACAGCGGGGCTCAACTCATCGCTCCGATCCGGGAAACGAAAGCGGAGCGGATCGACGCTTACGGACAGGAAGGGGAACAATTCGCGCATCCGTATCCGATTAACGAACGGGAATTTATCGTGTCGTATCGCCCCGACCATGGAAAACGTTTCGGTATTTATTGGGTCGACATCGACGGCCGCCGTGAATTGCTCGTCGACGATCCGTCGATTTCATGTTCGCAGCCGGTTCCGCTTGTCGCACGAAAATCGATACGACTCCGCGGCAGCATGGTCGACCTTGAAGCAAAACACGGAACTTACACGATGCAGGACGTTTACATCGGACCCGGCCTCGAAGGAATCGAACGGGGAACCGCGAAGAAACTCCGTGTGATCGGGCTTGAATTCCGGAGCACGGGAATCGGGCGCAACGGAAATCACGGCCCGTCCGGCGGGGCGCTCGCCAGCACGCCGATTTCCGCGGGACACGGAACTTGGGACGTCAAGGTTCCCCTCGGCGACGCCGACATTTACGCCGACGGGAGCGCGAGCTTTCACGTTCCGGCGAAGACGCCGCTCTATTTCCAGGTGCTCGACGAAAACGGTCATTGTATCCAAACGATGCGTTCCTGGTCGACGCTCCAACCGGGAGAAAACTTTGCGTGCATCGGTTGTCACGAAGATAAAAATTCGACCGCCCAGTCGCTCAAGCCGACGATCGCGATGAGCAAAGGACCGCAACCGTTGATGCCGTTTTACGGTCCGGCACGGGGCTTCAGCTTTCCGAAAGAGATTCAACCGATCCTCGACAAGCATTGCGTTTCGTGCCATCAAAACGGGGACGCCAAGCCGGAATTCATGCAGGAACATCAGCGACGGCGTTTCGACCCGACGAACGTCAAACCGGAAATTTCGCAACGAATTCTCGGCGAGACCGTGTTGCCGAACGGTTCGGAATGGCATTACAGCACAAAAAATCCGGGCAAGAAATGGTTCCGACCCGAATTTTTCGAAACGGCCGAAAAATTTCCGACCGAAAAAGGAAGATTCGGGAATCTCGATTGGGAAAAAGCCGATATCTGGATTTGGAAAGCGCTCGACCTCCCCGCCGATTGGAAAGAGCGGCCGCTCCTGTTGCGACATTTTCACGACGAAGATTTCGAACTGTACGTTAACGGCAAGGAAGTTTTCACGACGGTACGGTTCAACACCGATTACGACGTCAGTCGGCTTCCGACGAAGCTCGGTTTAAAACCGGGACGAAATTTCCTCGCGGTTCATTGCAAGGACAGCGGCGGCGGTCGCGGCATCGACATCGGCTTGTACACCATGAAACCGCAAGCGGACGTCGCGGTTTCACCGAAGTCCACATCCGACGAAAAACCGTTCAGCCTTCGTGGGAAACTCGTTCACGATCTTTGTGCGAAGCGGTATTGGAGCGAATCGTACCTCAATCTGCTTGCCGCCGGACAGGAAAACCGCGCCGACCGAAGGCCGGAAGAATTACCGTTTCATGGACACCAAAATCGAATCGTCAACTGGATTAACGTCCAGGAATCCCCGGCGTTGCTCACGCCGTACAAAGCGGGAGCGGCGAAAAGCGGGCTGTTCCCGATGTTCGACCCGCATCTCTCGCCGGACGGCACGACGCATAACGACGTCAAACTTTCACGGGAGGAACTCGACAAGCTTGCGTTTTGGGTCGACATGCTGATTCCGTATTGCGGCGACTACGCGGAATCAAACGCCTGGAACGACGCTGAAAAGAAAAAGTTCGAGTATTACGAAGCGAAGAAAGCCGCGATGCGCCAACTCGACGCCGAAAACAACGCCGCGCTGATCGACTTCCTGAACGGCCAATCGGTTCAGCCGACGTCGAGCGAAAACCGATAAGCGGACCGCAGTGCGTCTTCGACGAGCGACGTCAACTGCCGCAAGCTGCACGGCTTGCGGAGCACGGAGAACGCCAGAACTTCTTCCGCCGCTTTGACGATCATCTCATCCAACGCCGCCGAAAGCAGGATGCAGGGGAGCTCCGGTTTCAATTCGTGGACCAATCGGATCGTTTCCACGCCGTTCAATCGCGGCATGTGCATGTCCAACAGGATCAGATGAACCGGCTCCGCTTGGACGATCTCGTACGCTTCCATCCCGTCTTCGGCCAGAAAGGTCTTGAATCCTTCCGGTTCGAACACGTCGCGCAGCGTCTCGCGGAAGCCGGCGTCGTCGTCGGTGATGAGGAGCGTGGGGGAGAACATGGGGGGGAGCTGATGGAAACGGGTTGAAAATGTGTCCGACAACCCTTGCAGACGCAAAAAATATACCATATTTTCTGCGAAATGCCAACAGAGAAATATTGGCAGAAGGTTGCCGACCGCCAGGCGGCAACGTCCGGTACTCCGGACTCGAATTCCACGGTAATCCGCGTTTTTTTGAGATTCCCTGTGCGGAGTACCACACGCAACCGCCCGGCGGCCGGTTGCCTACCTTTTCGAAACGGGATTGGGGTGCAACTGCCAAGTTGGCAGGTTTAGAACACGAGTTGGAAAACCAATCCTGTCGTGACGGCGTCGCGGTATTCACCGCCGGGATTCGCGATGACCTGGAGGTCCGGCTGGAGTGAACAGTTTTTCGTCAATTGCGCCTTGTAATAGAATTCGAGCGCCGATTCGTAAGCGGCGGGAAGGCCCATCTCCTTGCTGAAATAGGCATAATTCACGGCGACCCCCAACGAGTCGTCGTTCCGATTGCCGATCCCCCGAAGCACGAAGCCGGTTCCCCAATACTTACACAGATCGGTCCGATCCGGCTTGGCGTCGCCGTAATTGACGAAATAGTAGAGCCCGCGTGAATCCTTCTTGTCGAGAACGTTCCGTCGGGAAATCGCCTGCTCCCAACCGATGCTGAACCCACCGTTTCCGGTTTTTTCCACGGCGGCCTCGTGCGGCAAGGCGTGGGATCGGTTGTCGTTCCAACCGCCGACGAAAAAGAATCCCGGCAGGCCGCAGCAGAGCGAATAGTGATATTCCAATTGGTACGCCGCATAGACGTCGCCGCTTTCGGACAACCAGAATTTGTTGGCGTTCGCCTGGGCGTCGAAAATTCCCCCCTTGAGATGAAATTTGTCCGTAATGTTCAGCGTCGCCGCGATTCCCCAAGCGTTCGACGGAGCCGTCGGAATGAACGTCGTCGGCTGACAGGTGTACGACGAATTGATAAAGTCGGCGGTCGCGTCCAAGTAAAAGAAGTCGGTTCCGGCGTCCTGTTTTCCCGCCTTGACAATCAGGCGATTCCGGAAAAACCGGTGCTCATACCAATACTCCGAAACCTGCGCCGGCGTCTCGTAATCGAAAACGACGAAATACTGCGTGTCGCCGACGAATTTTGTGGGGGAATATCCGCTGGAAAAGAGCGAGTTGACGAAAAACGTGCCGTTCTTCCAGAGGCCGAGCTTCTCCGTGTCCCCAACGATTGTAATCGTCGCCAAACCGAGATAACTCGTCGCATCACGGGTCTGTTTGCCGCCGCGCGAGTTGTTGAACACCCCGCCCGTATAAACGTAATCGAGGTGCAGCGCGTCGTTGCCGTGAATTCGAGGGAAATACCGATCTAAAATCCCCTCCGTATGATCTTCACTGGAAGCCACCGTCGGACTTTCCATCGACATATACTGCCGCCCGCCAGACACTTCCGGGTGCGTTTCGTAAAGAACGACCCCCGACTGTCCGAACGCAATTCCGACAAGAAAAAACCAAACGACGGCAAACGCCGCCTGCGTGCGAAAGAGAAACCGCTGCATGGGTGTGAAGTTGAGGGGTGGTAGGTTGCCTACCTTGGCTATCGGAAAACGAGTGAATTTTCATTAAAGGATATTGACTACCCCTCCTGTTTTGCATAAAATACCGATTATTCGCATTGTTCCCTTTTTGCGGGTTTTGCGGGAAAGAGGTTTTATGTATGTCAACACGATCATTCCAGAGCTGAAGGCGATCATCTCGCTGAACCGCACGACGGTCGACATTGCGACCGTCTTGGAGCGGCTCAGTACGGGGTTGCGGATCAACTCGGCCAAAGACGATCCGAGCGGGATCGTGGTTCGGGATCAGCTTCGGAGCCAAATCAAGGGGATCGAGTCGGCGCTGAAAAACACGGACGCAACGAGCAGCGTACTCGCAACGGCAGACAAGGGACTCGGCAATATTTCGAACCAATTGACCGACCTTCGCGGTTTGTTGACGTCGTCGACGACCTCGCAGGCGGAGATCGACTCGGTGCTCGACGCAATCGACTACATTGCCCGGTCGACGATCGCGCCAAACGGGAAAGCGATCATCAACGGGGCGCTCGATTACACGACCGCCGGGGTGAATCGGAATCAGGTCGACCAACTGCATATTACGTCGGCGGATCTCACCAAGGGGGCGGCAGCGGTCAACATTCAGGTCAAGGAAGCGGCGAAACAGGGGACGCTGACGCTCAACCAAGCGGGGGTTTCCAACGACACGCTCCTGACGGTCGCCGGAAATCTCGGCCAGGCGACGCTCAGCCTGACGCCGAGTATGTCGACGCAGGACATCATCAACGCGGTGAACAGCCTGACCTCTTCGACCGGCGTGAAAGCGAAAGTCGAATGGGGGGACGTCAACGAGCAGCTTCAAATCAGCAGTGTCGGAACCGACAACGACATCGTACTCACGGCGATTGGGAACGAGTCGAACGTCGTCAAGATCAGCGCCGCGCCGGCCGGGGCGACGGAAATTTCGGTCGATTTCAGCACGCCGGGGACCGTTAACATCCTGTTGCCGCAAGGGGTTGCGAAACCGGCAAGCGCCGAAACCGACGCCGCGAAACTCGGAATCCTCACGAAGGATTTCCAATATGCAACAAATCCCGGCGACACGATCACACTTGCGACGACCAGCGGCGTCAATGTCGCCTCGGTGATCCTCGACAACACGGCAGCTTCGGGAAGCGGCGTCAGCGTCGACCTGACCGGCGGCGTGCTGACGATCTCGTACGAGAACGGCGTTTCGACGAGTTCCGACATCGCGGCGAAAATCAACGCCGACCTGTCCGGATTGACGGCGACTTACGCAACCAATCTTACGGCGACCAACACGGGAACCTTGACGCCGGACGATCTGCGCGGCGACGATCAAATTATCGTAACGTCGACGACCGACGGTCCGGCGGCGAACGGAACGAACGTCGTTTACGTGCTTGATTCCACGCAGGGGGGCGGAGGAGAATTTCGGTACGTCAACTCGGCGAGGGAAGCGTCGACCGTCTTCGACAACGGAAGCGGCGGAACATTGACGTTCACGGCGTCCGGCGGCGGTTCGGCGAACAACGGGGTCGCGATCAATTTCGTCCAGGACGGCAATCCGCTCTCGACGGCTTACTCGGCGAGCAATCGGACATTGACGATCAGCGGCGACCTGGCGAACGTTTCCGTTGCGGATTTGAACACCGCCTTGGCGGCGACCGACATCGACGACAACACGCTCAGCGCAGCAGCGGACGGAATCACGAATCTTTGGGGAACGCTGGACGGAACCTCGAAATCGGTCGGCTCGACGGCGGATACCGTCGGACTCGACGCGGCGGCTTTCGTGATCGGCGTCGGAACCTACACCTCGGCGGGATCGCTGGTCGGTTCGTACGACAATTCGCTCCCGTTCACGCTGAGCAACGGACCCGGTGGGGGAACCGGTTCGATCTTTTTGAGCGAGGACGCCGTCAACGGAACCGCAACACGAGTCTACAGCGGTTCAAACAGCTTGAGCGGCGGAACCGACGGGAGCGGTTCGGGGACCACGGCGAAGGAACTCATCGATTACATCAACGGTTCGACATCGGGATTGGGCGAACTCTTCACGGCGTCGCTTGCCCCTGGGGACGGTGGGACAGGGACCGGTAGCGGATACGTTTCGTTTTTCGACACGGCAGCGGATTACGGCAACACGGAATCCGGCAGCGGACTCCAATTTTTGGGGTCGTCCGGCGGAGCGGCTCAAAACGTCGTCCTCTGCGGAACCGGCCTGAATCAACAGCTTGCGACGGTGTTAAACACAACGACGAAAACGCTCGGTGTCCAGCTTGCGACCAACGCGCAGGGAACCGTGACGACGACGGCCCGGGACCTCGTCGACTATTTTCGAACGCTTTCAACGGCGCAGACCGGCGGGGTCAGCGTTTCGGTGCTCAGGCCCGTCGGAGAAACTTACGATCCGCCGACCGACGGGAATTCGGGAACCGGCGTCGTCAGCGCAACAACTTCGCCGATCGCATTAACCGCAACGGAAAAGAAGATCGGCGAGCACACGTTCGGGAACACAAAAATTGTTTTCGAAACGGTTAACATGGGGAGCAGCCAATTCGTTTCCGTCACATCGGACCAAACGCTTCCAATCGTGAACGACCAAGGGAAAACCGCGTCCCGCTCCGACGGGGCGGATATGGTCGCCTCGGTCAACGGAATGTACGCCTCGGCTCAGGGAAACGCGCTCCGATTTTCCGGCCCGATGTTTTCGCTGGACGCGGTTTTGGCCGATTCCGTGAAATCCGGCGACACGGTCAAGTTCACAATCACGGGAGGGGGCGGAACGTTCCAACTTGGACAGAATGTCGTTTCGAGCCAGCAACTTCGTTTGGGAATTCCGAGTGTGAGTACCTGGAATCTCGGCGGTTCGTCGGGGCGGCTCGGCGACTTGCGGGCCGGCGGCAAAGCGGACTTGGCGACGAATCGGGACCTCGCCGCCCAAATTCTGGAGGAAGCGTTCAGCGATCTGTCGTCGACCCGCACACGCATCGGAAGCATTCAGAAGGATCTCGTTTCGGTCAACAAAACGAGCCTCGAAGATCAACTTTTAATCACGGTCGGAGCGGAAGAAAACATTTCGGCGACCGATTACGCTGCGGAAACGTCCCGATTAACACGATTGAATATTCTCGCGGAGTCGCAAATCGACGTGATTTATTTTGCCCGACAATACGCCCAATACGCCTTGGCGTTCTTTTGAACCGCTTACGCTTGGGGTTGGTACCCTTTTCCCGGTCGAAACGTCTTGGTATAATGACCGACGGGTGTTTCCCCCTCTGAACGAACCGCGGCCGATGGCCTCGGAGAACGGCGGCAAAAAATTAAATATTCCATGTCTGATACGTCTGACTCTACGATTCACGATCCGGACGACGAACTTGTTTCCGTTGTTCCCTCGCGTCAAAAACGGGGTGTTCCCGAAGGACTCTGGGTCCGGTGTCCCGGTTGCCAGGCGACGATTTTCCGGAAAGACGCCGAACGTAAGATGAACGTCTGTCCGGAATGCGATAACCATTGGTATGTTTCGGCCCAGCAGCGGGTCAATCAGGTGCTCGACGACGGAACCTTCGAGGAATGGGATGCCGATTTGGTTCCCGCCGATCCGCTCCACTTTTTCGATCGTCGTTCCTATCCGGACCGCGTCAAAGAGGATCAGCAGCTCACCGGTCTGAAGGAGGCGGCGGTTTCCGGCACCGGACGGGTTCGAGCCCGCCGTGTCGCTTTGGCCGTGACCGATTCCCGATTCATCATGGGGAGCATGGGCTCCGTGGTCGGCGAAAAACTGACCCGGGCGACGGAACGGGCGACGGAAGAAAATCTCCCGCTGATCATCGTTTCCGGAAGCGGCGGCGGCGCCCGAATGCACGAAGGAATCCTTTCCCTCATGCAAATGGCGAAAGTTTCCGCGGCGCTGGCCCGATTCCATGAAGCGGGAGGATTGTTCATTTCCGTGCTAACGAATCCGACGATGGGAGGGGTCGCCGCCAGTTTTGCGTCGTTGGGCGACCTGATTTTCGCCGAACCGAAGGCGCTGATCGGCTTTGCCGGGCCGCGAACCATCAAGGCGACGCTCCGAATGGAGCTGCCGAAAGGATTCCAAACGAGCGAATTTCTCCTGGAACACGGATATATCGACCGCATCGTTCGGCGTCCCGACCTGAAAAGCGAATTGGCAAGGGCGATCGATTACTGCGGGAAATAGGGCAAAAGGTAGGTCGTCGACCGCCGGGCGACGACGTGCGGTACTCCGCACTGTAACTTGATTTGAGTCCGGAGTACCGGACGTTGCCGCCCGGCGGTCGGCAACCTACCATCCCACGAATTAACACTATGTCTTTATCCCCTCTCATTGATTGGCCGCGTTTTGTCGAGCGCATCCACGAATCGCAACGTATTCTCCTGACCGCTCACGTTCGTCCCGACGGCGATTGCATCGGGAGCGAAATCGCGATTCTGCATGCCTTGCAGACCCTCGGCAAAGATGTTCGGATCATCAATCCGCATCCGCTGCCGCCGACGCTTGCCAGCATTGATCCGGAGGGGCATGTCCGTTGGATCGGCGACCAACAGGGAGCGGACCTCGATTGGATCGAGAGCATCGACCTGTTTTTCGTGCTGGACACGAGTTCGTGGATGCAACTCGGCGACATGGCGGAGCAGCTCAAACGGACCAAGGGGAAGAAAATCGTGTTGGATCACCACACGATCGGCGACGACATCGGTGCGGAGATGTTCACCGACAACACGGCGGAAGCGACCGGTTCGCTGGTCGTGCAGGCGATTTTCGCCCTCGGTATTCCGATGACCAAAGCGATGGCGGACGCCGCTTTCGCCGCCCTGTCGACGGATACGGGCTGGTTTCGATTCGCGTCCGTCTCGGCGGAAACGCTGCGGACCGCTGCCGATCTGATCGAAGCTGGAACCGTTCCGGCGGACATTTATCGGGAACTCTACGAACAGGAATCGCTCGGCCGAATCCGGCTGATCGGGTACATCCTCAAAAAAACGGAAGCGTCGCTGAACGGCAACGTGATGTGTACCTGGGTGATGCGCGACGATCTGAAACAAGCCGGCGCTCTTTCGTCGGACACCGAGGACATTGTCAACATGTTGTTGAAAGTCAAGGGCTCGAAAGTCGCCGTGTTGATTTCGGAGCTCAAGGACAACTCGTTTAAAATCAGCTTCCGGAGCCGCTGCGACGTCGATTGCAGCCAATTGGCGGCGAATTTCGCCGGCGGCGGGCATAAAAAAGCGGCGGGGGCGACGATCAATCTCCCGTTCGCCGAAACCAAACAAGCCGTTCTTGACGCTATCCACCAAGCCTGCAAACGGTACGAAATCCACTGATACACGGCCAACCCTAAAATTGCCGTTTACCTTGACGCTGCACGGACACCTTCGGTGTTCCGGCTCAACGGGCAATCTCCACGCACCCCATTATTCTTGAACCGATGAAAACCGCTTCAAAATTCTTCGGCGTCCTGTTTCTTCTCACCACCCTCCTGATCGGTTCGGCACTCCATGCGGAACCGGTCGTTTGCGACGTCGTCGTGGTCGGAGGCGGTTCGGCGGGAATCGTTGCGGCGGCCCAAAGCGCCCGGGCCGGAGCCAAGACGATCCTGATCGAATCCGGAACGCAGCTCGGCGGCGCGGCGACCAGCGGCGGCGTCAACTTTCCCGGTTTGTTTCACGCTTGGGGCCGCCAAGTCATCGCGGGGATCGGATGGGAACTTGTCGAAGAAACCGCGAAACTCAACGGCGATCCGTTGCCGGACTTTTCCGTTCCGACGGGCCGTTGGCATTGGAAGCACCAGATTCGCGTCAACCTGCCGCTCTACGCCGCACTGGCCGAGGATCTCTGCCTGAAATCCGGCGTCGAAATCCGCTATTTTGAGTCACCGATGAAGCTCACGCCACTCAAGGAGCAGAAAGACGGCTCGAATTGGCAAGTTCTAACCGCTTCACAAGGAGAAGAGCGAACGATTCACTGCAAGCAGCTCGTCGACTGCACGGGAAACGGGGCGCTTTGTGCACTGGCCGGCGCTCAGCGGCTTCGAGAAGAGATCACGCAACCGGGGACGTTCTCGTACCAAATCAAGTCCGGCATCGATCCGGCGAAGCTTGACGACGCCGCCAGGATTGAAATCAAAAAACGCTACGAAAAAGCGGTCGCGGACGGAGAGATCAAGGAAGGGGATGTCTCCCGTGGAATCATGGAGTTTCTGAAAGACAGCGCAACGAATTACGTTTACGGAGCGGACAATTCGACGGGACCGTTGCGGACCGAAACGAACATTCGGGGTCGGCAAGCGATGCTTCGAATGCTGAAGTTCGTCCGTTCTTTGCCCGGCGGAGAGAACGCGAAACTCGTTTCCATGGCGGCGGAAGTCGGCGTCCGGGAAACCTGGCGGGTCAAGGGACGGTATGTGATGACGGTCGACGATTACACCTCGGGAACGGTTTGGCCGGATTCGTTGGCGTACGCTTTCTATCCGATCGACTTGCACGACAACAAGAAAGGGGTCGCCCCGGCCCACCTGAAAGAAGGAACCGTTGCAACGATTCCGTTGCGGGCCCTGCTGCCGGAAGGGGTCGACAACATGCTTGTCGCCGGACGCTGTATCAGCAGCGACCGCTTGGCGAACTCGGCGTTGCGTGTTCAAGCGACCTGCATGTCGGGTGGTCAAGCTGCCGGAGCCGCCGCGGCGGTGGCGGCTCAACAAAAGGTCGCCGCAGCCGCCGTGAATATCGACGCCGTCAAAAAGATTCTCAAGGAACACCAAGCCGTCGTCCCGGAAAACTGAGTTGTTCCAACACTCCGGGACCGCAGGTCCCGGCTCTGAACGGCCGACCGATCGTTACAATCGTTACAGTTGCTCGATTTTTCCAATCTTCGGCTAAAAAACCGGCGAAACGTTTGACTCGGTTTTAATCGTGGCCCATAATTCAGCGGTCAATTCACCGGAACCTCCGGTTCACGGACTCAACAAAGAATTCAAACGATTTCAAGTATCATGGCTATTCTTGGCGCCACCTATCCGACACGGTCGACGCAATTGTCGTCCGTTTCCAATCAATCCGCAACGCGGGGAAGTCTTGCTTCCGTCCGCACTTCGGCGTCTTCCAACAGTTTGAGTGCGGCGTCCCTTTCGAAGACGGCGTCAACCTCCTCCGGCGTTTATTCGCGGAACAGTTTAAGCTCGGCGGCGGTTTCCAGGAACACCCTGTCGCAAACGAGCCAAACCTCGTCGGCGACCGCGGCGGCTCGGTACACGGCCACTCAAAACATGAACACCGTTCGAACGACGACGATCAGGAGCAATTGCATTCCCTGTTTGGCAAACGTCCGCCAATAGCAATCGGTCGTCATTCAAGCAACGAAAAAACCTTCCGTGAACGGCGTTCACGGAAGGTTTTTTCGTTGGACGCACCACGTTTCCGATGCGTTATTTCGTCAGGTCGCCCATGATCGATTCGAGATCCTCGGCGGAAAGGATGTTCGGATTCAAGACGGTTCCGTCTTTTCCGTACAGGATCATCAGGGGCGTGGTCTGGACGCCCCAATGCACGGCGGCAGGACTGTCGAGTCCGCCGGGGGAAACGATTTGCGGCCAATTGACCGTCGTTTTCGGCATCGCTTCCTGCATCGCCTCGGGAGTCATGTCGATGTTGACGCCGACGGCTTTAAGTCCCTTGTCGGCGTAACGATCGACGATCGCCTTGACGGCGGGCATGTTGACGGTACTGCGACTGTCCCAGAAATAGAGGAGCACGAAACTTCCCTTCAGCGAGGCGATATCGATCGCTTGGCCGGCAGCGTTCTTGCCGCTGAACGGAATCGCCTTTCCCTTGGCGGTCAAACGGAGAATCGCGCCCTTCGCTTTTTCGGCGATCGGTTTTCCGGCGGCGAGTTCGGCGACTTTTTTGTACCATTTCACGGAATCGTCGAGCGTTTTGTCGACCAATTCGCGATACGATGCCAACTGCATCATTCCTTCGACACCGGCGTCGGTCTTTTCATACTCGCCGGCGAATTCTTCGAGGTTCGCCAACCATTCGGATTGGATTTGACTGTTGTTCTTTTTCCCCGCGAAGATGTCGGTGTAATAGTCGGTCATGATTTGACGCAACCGAATAAACGCGGCGAGTTCCGGATTTCCTTCCTTCTTGACGCTTTCGTACAACGCCTTGAGCTGCTCTCCCCCTTGCGGGAATTCGTTCGCCTGGCCGGCGGCCATGATGGTGTCCGCGAGTTGCCGAATCCAGAGTTCCCGGTCTTCGGTCGTCGTCGCTTTGTTGATGATCTTGAGGATCCGCAGCGCGACTTCGCGATGCATTTCCGGACGTTTATCGGCGGCGGCGGCGGCGATGCCGTTTTGGATTTCCTGCGCTTCACGGATCAGGGAGATCACTTCGTCGTTCGCCGGAGCACCGCTGCTGCGTGGAGCGTCGCCGGGGAGAATGAACGTGTACGCCGGTTGAGCATCGTCATACGGTTTCGGAGCGTCGATCACGCGCCAGGAGTTGTCACCGACCTTGACGACCGTTCCGAGCGAAAGCTGCTTCGTCTCTTTGTCGACGCCGATCGTCGCCGTGGCGTTTTCGAAAACGGTCACGTCGTTTTTGTTACCTTTATCCCCGGCGGGAACGGTACCGGGAAGACCGCCGGCAAATTGGTACCAAACCATCGCTTTTCCGGCGAAATTGAGCGATTTGACCGCTTCGGCGAAACCGGCCTGCAAGGCGGCGACTTTCTTGGCGACAACGGCGTTCATTTCTTCGCCGAGCTGCATCGCTTTCAGTTCGTCCTTGCTGAGCGCGACCCGCAGGAATCGCGCGGCATCGTTCGTCGCCAAGGCCCCCATGACTTCCTGCGACACCTCTTCCGGCGAGATTTCCTTCCAGGAATCGACGATCCCGTCTTCGTTTTGATCGATCCCCCAACGGGTTCCGGCGTTGTTCAGCCAACGGTATTGGTCCGCCTTGCGGTTGCCGTTGGAATCGATGTCGCGATAGACCTCGATTCCGTTGCGAAAATACGACCACTGGTTGACGTGTCCGCTGCCGTCGGCGTCCAGGAAGAGCCGCAACGTGTTCTTGTTCGGACCGATCACGATAAAGCCGCGTTTTCCGTCGTAAGGTTTGAATTCGCAATTTTTGAGTTCTTCGGCGGTCGGCTCATCGAATTCGATCCCTTTTTGGATCGGTTTAATGTTGAGGGCCTTCTGCAGATCCGCGTTCGGTTCCTGAGCGGACGCAACCGCGGCCATGAGAGTCGTCAAGACAAATAATCGAAAAGTTTTCATCGGAATCGAGGGGTTAGTAACGGGATATGTTGATGCTTGAAAAGGGATCGACTTCCCTCCTCTCTCCCTCAGGAAGAGGGCTAGCGTGAGGGGCGTTCGGCGTAAAAAAATGAACCATGAAAAAATCAACGAGGGAGCGGATTTTCTTGAAGGTATTCCCACATTTCAACCACAGAGCCCCTCACCCTAACCCTCTCCCGGAGGGAGAGGGGAGGGAAAAAGCCGCCGCTCACACAAACAACACGAACGCAAGGCATGAACCATTTCATACCTTGCGTCTTGCGCCCAAACTCCTTTTCGGGAAAATGGGATTAATCAGCGGGTCTGCTCATCGACGTAACCGGCTTTCGCAATCGGTTGCGGCGGCGTCACCGGCCGTTGAGTGTATTGCTGCTGATTCTGGACCGTCGGGCGTTGAGCATAGGGTCCGGAATTCCGTTGGGTGTATCGAACCGGTTGGCGGTTTGCCGACGTGGATGGTTTTTGGGCGATCGGAGCGTCACCTTCAATTTCGCCGGGTTGCAATCCTTCAGTGTACCCACCAGCACAGCGGGAGCAACCGGGGGGGGTGGGCGGATAGGGATGTCCGACCGTTTCCATTCCCGCAGAACCGCCACAAGGATTACAACCGTTTCCGCACGGATCGCAGAAATCGTGAGGTTGGTAACAGTTGTCACCGTAATAGATTTCGTTACTGCAGCCGCAGTTCGGATAGCTGGCGTAGCATCCGTCCTTAATCAGGCTGCCGACGAGAACGAACGGAGCGGCGACCAAACCGACGGCTCCCTCACCAATCACCCGGATTCCGTTGACAACATGTCGGCCGCAACCGTATCCGTAAGAAGGAAACCTCACACCACAACCGCCACCGCCGCAATCGGCGTATCCGGCGTTGGGGCCGCCGTCGACATAATCGATCCCTCTTCCGCCGCAACTCGAGGGGCCGCAACTGTAAGGAGCAATGACGCTTCCGCAATAACCGCCCGTATTACAGGGATTGTAACAGGCACAACCAAAAGTTCCGACGACCGCGAACAGCAACGCGCCGAGAATGAGTTTCTTGTTCATGGATTTTTCCTCTGATCCGAACGGGCTCGCCGTTCCTCGTGTTGGGGGGGTTGACGCTTGAGGGAATCTTCCCTCCAGAGGAGAATATCGACCCGAACAATCGTTATATCCAGAAAATCCGGAAAATTTTTACCAAACTACCGAAACGATGTTTGTCATCCCCGCGCAGGTGGGATCTAGACGAAAGACAATATTGACCGTTTGCATCCGTGATTGTCGGTATCAGGCTTTCACTTGAATGTTTTATACCAGTTCGACTTTGCCGAAAGCCGGTTTAACCGGTACTCCGCGATGGAAACGGCTGGTCTATTACTTTTCAGTGTGAGCCTCATGACGCAATCAATAGCGTGTGCAAGAATGCGTTGAAGTTTTGTTCTCTAGTACAAAGTTCACGAAATAACATTCGTCAAACAACAGCCGGAATGAAGGCGTACTCGCCGTAATGACGGTTCGTGAAACATTCGACGTCGCGGAACGACCGTCATTACGCCGGAGTACCGGCTCCATTCCGGCTGTTGTTCTTTCGGCGAACATCAATTCTTTA
>JAVBPI010000006.1:0-39845 GCA_031549705.1 Thermoguttaceae bacterium | reverse complement strand
AGCGAAAGGTATCGCAACCGACGAAAAAGACACCTCCTGAGAATGAACCTCGTCTGTGCCATACTCAATCACGAACTCCTTCGGTAGTTTCCGAACAAGTCTAATATCGTAGAATTAAAAGTGTACGGTACAGTTTAGTTTAGTTTACCGTGCAAGTCAACAGCTTTCCCCAATCATGTCTGCCTCCGAACAACCGGCTCTCGACAATTCAGCCGCTAGAGTTGCCCAACCTCATATTTATCAGGAGCACGAACAAAAATCGATCCCCCCCCAATCGTATCGGTGGATCGGCTTCGCCATCCGTGCGTGTCCGTGGATGATCTTCGTTCTACTGTTCATCCTGTTGACAACGCTGTTCCTGCATTGGGATGCGATCGTCGGCGGTCGCCGTTTTCAGACGACGAACAACGCTTATGTATACTACGATAACGTGTTTCTCGAAGCAAAGGTGTCGGGATACGTCAAAAAGGTCGATTTTTCCGACTTCCAGGATCTGGAAGCCGGGCACGTTTTGGTGACGTTGGTCGACGATGATTATCGTCTGGCGGTCAAGCAAGCGGAAGCGAAGCGACATTTCGCTCAAGCGGCGTTGAAAAAACTCGAACTGGAAGAAGATCTCCAAAAAGCGTGCGTCGAACAGACGAAGGCGACTTTGGAACACGCAACAGCGAAAGTCGACCATCTCGAACGGGAGTTCGGGCGGGTGTCGACGTTGTACCAACAGCATGTCGTGTCGGATTCCGAAGCGGACACGGTAGAAACCGACCTGAAAACCGCGAAAGCGGATCTTGCCGAGAGTCGGGCTTCGTTGAATGTGCAGCAGCAGAAACTGCGGCTTGTCGACGGGGACCGCGAATTGAGGAAAGCCGAACTGGAAGAAGCGGAAGCCGCTTATTCCCAAGCGATGATCAATTTGTCGTACACGGTTTTCAAAGCGCCGGCCCATTGCACGACGGGGGCCTGTAAAATCCGCGAAGGAGAACTGGTGAAAGTCGGAACGGTCATCGCCACGCTGACGCCGTACCAGGCTCCGTACATTATTGCCAATTACAAGGAAACGCAGTTGGCGAACATTCATGTCGGTGAATCGGTTTCGTTGAATATCGACACGTTCCCCGGTCACGAGTTCAAAGGGACTGTCGCCGGAATTTCACCGGCAACCGGCGCAACGTATTCGTTGGTTCCCGTCGACCGCTCTTCAGGAAACTTCACGAAAGTGGTGCAGCGCATTCCGGTACGAATCGAGTTGGTGCCGAATCAGCCGATGTTGGACCGCCTGCGGGCCGGAATGTCGGCAACGACGGCGATCGACACCCGCCCCCGGGAAAACAACGGCACTTCGCGCAACAATTACCAGGTCGCAAAGAGCCGGGGATGAAGCGAACGCAATCCCCGGAGGAAACGCTCAACGGATGCTGAACCTCCCGAAATTGACAATCCGTCAGTGGATCGTGATGTTCGCCACGATTTTGGCGAGCTTCGCGACCAGTTCATACAATAGGCTCCTGATCTCGTCGATGCCGGACTTGCGCGGCATCTGGGGGCTCGACGTCGACGAGAGTTCTATTCTTGTAACGCTGGCATGCGCACCGCAACTCTTGCTGGCGCCGATCACCCCCTGGCTGGCGGGGGCGTTCGGCGTACGAAAAACGGTTCTCCCTTCGTCGCTGTTGCTGATCGGGATGGTGATGCTCATTCCTTTTCTGCACGGATACGTCCCTCTCGTCGCCGCCCATGCCGTCGTGGGAGCTCTTTTCGGCATCTTCATCACACAGACGGTTACGATATTGTATCGAACGTTGCCGATCGCCTGGATGATCATCGCCATGGCGATTTACGCGTTCGGATTGAACCTGGCGATGAACTCCGGCGCGGCGATCAGCGCGATTTATATCGAGCAGGTCGGCTGGAAATGGATTTACTGGCAGACCGCCGCGTTCATGGGGTTCTATTTCGGGATCGTTTATTTCTGCCTTCCGCGGAACGAAACCGTGTCCATGGAAGCACTCCGTAAAATCGATTTCGCCGGAATGATCTTTTTCTGTACCGCGATGACGCTTTTCTACATCGGACTGTATCAAGGAGAGCGACTCGGATGGTTCGATTCGGGACTCGTTTCGTGCTGTTTCATCGGTGGAATCGTGTTGCTGCTCGTATTCGTCGTCAACGAGATGATCGTGCCGTACCCTTGGGCTCCGCTCCATTATCTCGGCAGCCGCAACGTGACGCTGAGCATTTTTCTCACGGGCTGCTACACTTTCAGCGTAACGGTTAATTCATCGCTGATTACCGGGTTTCTCGAATCGATCCACGGACACCGGCCGGAGCAGACGGGTTGGGCGTTGTTGCCGATCCCGTTGTTTCATCTTTTTTTCATTCCGATCGCGATTTTATTGACGCGGTTTTTCGACGGGCGCCTGGTTTTTGCGTTGGGTGTTTTTTGCTTTGCCTTGGCGTATCGGCTAGGCATGTCCGTCACCGTCGATTGGAAAGAAGATGAGTTTCTCCCCATTGCGATTCTGCTCGCCATGGGAACGCCGCTTTGTCATCTCGGGATGATGAGTTTGACGTTCCTGAATTTTCGTGCGGAACACCGGATCGGCATTCTCGCATTTCTGCACGTTTCCCGCATTGCATTCCCCGCCTTGGCGACGGCGTTGATCGGTTTTGTCGAACGGGTCGGCCATGATGCTTACGTTTACCAACTCCAGGAACATCTCGCCGTCAACGAACCGGCGACGCGGGTTTACTCGGATCTGTTCACGAACGATCCGGCGTCGGTCCGAAGCATGGTCGTTACCGAGGCTTCCGTCCGGGCGTTCCAAGACGCTTTCCAGATCGGGCTCGGAATGTCGATCATTATTCTCGTCGCGTTATTGCTGATGCGCCCGTCAAAAGCGAATCCCGTCTTTCCGATCGGATTGGAACCGCCTGTTTCGGACGGAAACACCCCCAATCGTTCGTGAAGCGGTGCGGCGGGATCCGTTTTATTCGTACTGAAAAGTTCCGGTCGCCGTGGTATTCTTGTCGGAAACGAGACGCACCCAATAAGCGTCGACGGGAATGTCGAGCTTTTCCTCGCTGCCCGGCATCACGGAGACCGTTTTCCATGTCCCCCATTGGCCGTTGCCGCAGGCGTCCAATTCGACCCGGAACTCGACCGGTTCCTTCGCGTCATGGGAAATCGTTACGGATTTTTTGTCGTAACCGGTCATCAAATACGGATCGGACGGTTTGTCGGCTTCCACTGCGGTTTCCTTCCACGGACCGCCGACGCCGCGGACCTTGCCGAGCGACCAGAGATCGTCGATCGTACCACACCAAACGGCACATTTTCCGTCGTCGCTCTTGACGATATGTGGGTTGCCGTCGGCAACGTCCGTGGGGATGCCGCTGAGCACCATCATGCCGCGAAACGAGGCGTAATCCTTGATTCTGTACGGATGTGATGCAACGGGCCGAATCTTTTCGAAGCCGCCGGAATTTTCGGCGGGGAGTTCATAAAACGTTCCGTGTGCGTGGAACAGATCGCGCTCCGTGCTGACTTCACGGCAGACCCGTTCGTCGCCGAGCGGTCCGTTTTTGTCCCGTTTAATATTCCCCTTCGGCAACCGCCAACGTTTTCCCTGTTCATCGACAACGAGCACCGAAGCGTCGTCCACCGTAATCACTTTTTCGGGGATCGCGGCCTTTTCGGACGTAAATTTCAGGCCGTTCGGATCGTCCGTTCGGGTCAACTTGAGTTCGCCGTCCAAATCGTAAACGCCGAGCAAACCGTTCTCGTCGTTCATGATGCAGCGCAGCGTCTTGAAGTCGCCGCCGCGAGCCAGCATGACGCCGCCGCTGACCTTCGCGTCGTCGAGCTTGGCGAGATCGTCGAATTTCTTGTCCGGCGTCGCCGAACGGTTGTCGACGCCTCGATATTGGAACATCGCCGTTGCGTTTTTCAGGTCCTTGCCGGCTTTGAGACGGATCCATGCGCCTCGGTAGTTTGGTTTGAAGATCGTGAAATTCGGCGTTTTGATCGAACCGGCGTTTATCCATTCACCGGTTCCCTTTTCATCGATTTCCACGGCGATTTCCACGGGTTCCGTGCCGCTGTGTTTCAGGCAAAGAGTTCGGTGCTCAAATTTTCCGTCGCCGATCCAAAACGGTTCCGAATATTGTCCGGCGGAAACGTCGTCCCCCATCCAGACGGCACCGCGCCCGAGCAGCGGACCGAACTGGTCGAGCTGCGCCGGTTCGAGGAACCAAAGATTCGACTGCGATTGTCCCGGTCCGGCGAGATTTCCTTTGATCTTCCGTTTGTTCGTAAACTCGGCCTTCGCGCTGTCGTCACAACCGCAAACGATCTTGTCGTTCCAGCGGCAGAAGTCGCCGATCACTTTCAGGTAGGTACTCCGTTGTTCGATGCCGCCGGAATTTTTGCTCGAAAAGTTTTTCGGAAACTTCCAGAACGCTCCGTGCATCGTCATCAGGAGGTTGTCTCCTTCACCGATCTCGCGGATGCGCGGCCATTCGGTGTGCCAGCCGTGGGCGCCGTCGTAAGCGTGAGACGTCTTCGGTAAACGGTACGCCGTCCATTTTCCGTCGTCGAGCACCATCAAGATAAGCGAACGGTAATCCCAGCCGATGCTCCAGATCGGATCTTTATCCGGGTTCTCACTGCCGGAAATTCCGCCGGGTCCGGAGACTTCCGTGAATTGGTTGCGACGAACGAGCTGCCAGTTGGCGTCTCCCGTTCTCCACTCGCCGAGAGCTCCGCTGTCGACGGTCGGATCGAAAAGAACCCGCGGTCCTCGATCGCCGTTGTTGGCGTAGACGACACGCCCCTGACCGGAAAACGTTCCCTTGCCGTGATAACCGGGAAGCCTCGATTTGTCTTTGGCGAGATTTGTTTCGTCGGTGTAGTCCTTCTTGATCGGATTATCGTCGCGGATAATTCCCTTGGCGGCGAGCGTTTTGACGTCGACTTCGTAAAGCCCCGCTTCCATGGTCGTGAAATAGACTTTCCCTGCCGGATCAACGAGATGCCGGGCGTTTCCGGTGAGGCGGCCCGGCATGACTTTCGGCGACACGACACGGACGTTGCGATCCTTGTCGACGAGATACGGTCCGATGACAAGCTGCTCGGATTCACGGTGAATCATCCGATTGGCGTGAGTTCCGCCGACGGATTCCGGACGAATAATCTGTTGCAACTCCGGCGTGATTTCGTAGAATTTGTCGCTGGAACCGTGGGGTGAGTGAGGACCGTACGTCAACGTCCAGAGCCGGTCCGCCCAGACGACGACGGCGCCGGTACCGCATTCCGCTTCATGGTTGAACATCGCCAGATGCGGATAGATTCCGGAAACCTGTTTCGGCGGTTCCGCTTGAACGGTTGCAATAAGACCGAATAGGACGAACAACGGGCAAATTAGTCGCGAATATTTCATGTCGGTGTACGAAAAATGTGAATAATGTCGGATGATGCACGGAGTACCGGCTCGATATCAAATCTCGGAAGGCGCGAACGACTCTTTTTCGGAGTCGAAGATAAAATCGGCTTCCTTGGTTCCTTCGGGAGGAACGGTGAATTTCATGGAGCCGTTCGTCGCTCTCGTTGGAATTTTATAGGGACACGAGGACGCTGTCGATCCTTCCGGAAGGTTCGGATCCGGTTTCGGATCTTTCCAAGCAAGATAAACGGAATAATCACCCGGAAAAGCACCTTGGGATTTGCCGGTCATCAAGTGGAGCGAGTACATTCCGGACGAATCGGTTTTCCCGACAGCCGTTTCAATGGGAACCCCTTTGACGGGTTTTCCCTGAAACAAAACGGCGATATTCTCCGCCGCCTTACCGTCGATCACGACTTTTCCGGACACGGGGACCGTTTGGGAGCAGCCGCCGAGACAACAGGCGAGGACCCCGAGAAGGAGCGGAGTTGCACGATGAAAATTCATGGGTATCTCGATGAAAGATGGAAACGATCATTTACGGAACCGAAACCGGCTGCGCGTCGGAAATGGCGCAGAGGCACCCCCAAACTCCGATCATGATGTAATCGTCGGAGCCTGCCGTCCAACCGGCCCCGACGTTGATCGTGTTGGAGATGAACCTGACACCGGCGTCGGCAACGGTCGCGTTGATTCCGCCGACATGGTAAGCGCCGGCGGAATACGAACAAAAATAAATGTCGTTCGGCGATGTTTGTCCGCTCGTGATCAAGCATCTCTCCCAGTCGTGCGAAACCAACGTCCCCGACATCGGTGACGAGGTATAGAGATGATTTCGTGAAACACTTGACCAATAGGTCGTTCGGCGAGGCTCTTGCGCATTGGGAACGTGGTGTTCCACGAACAGCATGGTATTTGACGTGCCGTCCGTCACGGTGGCGAAACTCTCGATCATGGCAATTCCACCACAGGTCGGATCGTTCCGGTAGTTGTGTAAGATTCCCCGCATGTAAGAGCGAACATTCGAACCGCTTGTAGCGAAACCGGTGGTTGTCCATCCGGCCTCGTAATGCCACCACCAAACGCCGCCGGTATTGGCCCCTGCCACGCCGCGATAGGACGTCTGATACTGTTCGAACGACGTGTAATTGCCGTGAACACTTGTCCCGGCATCGGTCATTTCCGACCGCGGGTAACTCAGGATCCCGGCTCCGACATCCGACGGGCACTCGTAAATGGGCATCCGCATCCGCGCCAACTCCTGATTGCGACCGAGGTTGCCGGCGCTTGCCGTGTTGTTCGAGAGCACCACGTTACCGGAATAGAGCGCAAACGCCGCGTCCTGTTCCATGAACGGCAAAATCGAAACGCCCCACATGGAGCGAAACTTCCAGAGCGAATTATCCCCGAAACTGTTTCCGAGGTCCAGCGAACCAAACGGAAACTGTTTGTACGTGTCATGATAATTGTGCGTGGCGACCCCCAATTGACGCATTTTATTGGAGCATTGCATCCGGCGGGCCGCTTCGCGCGCCGCCTGAACCGCCGGGAGCAACAGGGCGACCAACACGCCGATAATCGCAATCACGACAAGCAGTTCGACAAGCGTGAAGCCGGAGCTTTTCGGGGGGGGCGTTTCCCGACAATTGACATAAGAGTGAAGCATGGTTTTTTCTGTCAAAAAATATCATTACCCTTGTGAGGCTGGGCCGTCGACCGAGCTTCCGCTCACCGTACCAACCCACGGGATGGCGGCTTGCTTCCGTCCTGATGACGCAACTCCATCCTGCATCGTGACAGCGGAAAGACCAACCACAAAAGAAGTATCGACGCCGTCAATGGAAGCGCGACCGTAAAACAAACGACGAGTGAAAAAACAAACAACATCACGGCGGTGCATCTCGCCAACCGTTCTTCCCACGCCTCCGGAATGATTCGGATATCGAAGTCTCCCAGTTTTTGCCAAATCGTCCGCTGGTCCCGATGTTCCAATTCACGGCGGAATTTCTTGCAGGAAAACGACGGAACGGTTTTCCGAAGTGTGAAAATCTGGCCGAACGATTGAAACGGAAACATTTCCAACGGCGATGGGGCATCCCCATCTTCTTCCTGCCATCCCAAGCGTTTCTGGTCACAATTATTCCAGAAAAAGAGTCCGAACGCAACCACCGTCGCCAAAAAATAAATCCCGATCGCAATTTCCGGCATTCCGGCGCCGAAGAGAAGATAATGTCCGAAACAGACGCCGAGCAGCATCGCCAGCGCGACCGCCTGCCGCCAATTCCAGCGGATTTCGCGGATTTGCGTGCATTCGGCGTCGGACGTCAAGAGAAGCCGACAACGATTGAAGAGCTTCCAACCGTATCGGTTGACCGAGATGTATTTCGAGGAATAACAGTCGAAACCCTCGTCGATCCAGTCGGCGACCAGATGGATCGTTTCGTCCTTGGTCTCGTCGTGGATTGTAAAAAGCGTGCTGTTCAATCCTCGTTCGGTGAGACGGTCCTCCATGAAATCATCGATGGCCGAAATCATCCGGTTGCGGGCATCGCGATCGATCATGGTTCTTCCTAACGTCCGAGGATTTTACGGAGGTGTTCGACGCTGCGGGCGGCTTGGTCGAGGGTGCCGCATTCGACGCTGAGAACGATGTCTTGCGGCAACGGG
The DNA here is from genome assembly GCA_031549705.1 of Thermoguttaceae bacterium. Lineage (GTDB taxonomy): Bacteria > Planctomycetota > Planctomycetia > Pirellulales > Thermoguttaceae > WRKP01. Next base: position 31,737 of record JAVBPI010000006.1, on the reverse strand, counting down.
CTCAGGATTGCGACCACTTTTTCCCAATCGATCACACCGTCGCCGCAAGCGCAGCCGACCGCCGTACCCATCACCTTACCTCGTTCGGCGTCCGACTGTTCGACCGAAATATCCTTGGCGTGCATGTGAACGAGCCGGTGTTTGATCCGGTCGAGCCACGCAATCGGATCCTGTCCGCCGAGATAAGCGTTGCCGGTGTCGAAATTCGCCCCGATCCACGGCGATTTCACCAAGTCCATGATTCTATCATATTTTTCCGGAATGAGCGAATACGTTTGGTGCATTTCGAGGCCGATCTTGATTTCCCGGCGGGAAGCGACCTTTTCCGCTTCCATGAGCGAGTATTTAATGAGCACGAAATCCTCCTCTTCGGTGCTCCACGGCTGCTTGTGCCCTTCGTGGGTGTTGATCACCGGGGCGCCGCATTCTTTGGCGAATCGGGCCGCCTGCTTCAGGTATTCGACGGCGATTTCCGGTTTCGAAAGCTGGCTGTGCGCCGACAAACCGGATAATTTCAAGTGGTGCTTTTCCACGCAATCCCGAATCCGAAACGGATCGTCAAGCATCGAAACACTGTGAAAATACCGCGCTTCGGCGAGAAGTTCGCGTCCCCAGTGAACCATCGGCTCCACATATTCATATCCCAATTCGGAGGCGAACCGAATTCCCCACTCAAACGATTTGTGAGAAGTTCGCACCGCTTCCATATTCAATCCGATACCGATTCGCCCCATGATGTGCTCCTGAAATGAGTGAAATCGCAAATAAATGTTTTGCTTATGAATAGACGATACACGATCGTCCACCCAAAGTCAACGAACAAATTCGGTCAAAACATGTTGAAATCCGGTCAAAAGGAGTGTAAGTTGTAAAGCAAGAGCCGGGACCTGCGGTCCCGGACAACAGGGGCCGCCCCAACACTCCGGGACTGCGGGTTCCGGCTCGTAAGTGCTGAACATATCATGAAAAAGAAAGAAGTTCTTCTCGTCGTTGAAACCTCCAGAGCGTTCGGTCGCGGATTGCTGCAAGGAATCTCGCAGTACATTCTCGAACACGGCGATTGGACGGTCCACATCGAAGATCGGGGACTTCTCGAAGCGGCTCCGGGTTGGTTGAAAAAATGGAACGGAGACGGAATTATTTCACGGACGGCGTCGTTTTCGCAGGCCGAGATGCTTCGAAAGCTCGGCAAACCGACCGTCGAACTTCTCGGCAACGGATTGAATATCGTCGCCGAAGTACGGAATGATGAAACACAAGTCGCCTCAGTCGTCGTCGAACATTTTCAACAAGCAGGTTTGACACGGATCGGCTTTTTTGCGGTCGGTAACGCCTGGTGGTCGCAACTGCGCCAGGAAGCGTTGATTTCCGAAGCCGAACGGTTGCGAATGAAAGTCGATTGTTTTTTAGCGGCCGGACAGGGGAATCGGGTTTTTTACCCGCCATGGGAACCGTGGTACGACGCCGCCATGCTCCATTGGCTGAAGCGACTTCCCAAACCGTCCGGAATCTGGTCCGTCAGCGACGCCTTGGCGATTCGGCTCTTGGAAGGATGCCGCCGTCTCGGGATCGCCGTCCCGGAAGAAATCGCGATTCTCGGAACGACGAACGACACGCTCCTGTGCAACGTGCTGACGCCGCCGCTTTCCAGTGTCGACTTGAACAGCACGCGCATCGGATATGTCGCCGCCGAACGGTTGGCACGAAAAATGAGCGGAAAAACCGTGCTGAGTCCCCTCGAATTGATTGCGCCGATCGGAATCGTCCCCCGGCAATCGACCGATATCGTCGCCTTTGCCGACGCCGAAATCGCCGAAGCCTTACGGTTCATTCGGGAAAACGCGACGCAAAACATCAGCGTCGACCAGGTGGCCGCGGAAATTCATGTTTCACGCAGCACGCTGCAACGCCGGTTTCGTCGCCTGGTCGGCAAGACCGTCGAAAAGGAAATCATGCGAGTTCGAATGGAACGAGCCCAACGATTGTTGCGGGAAACGCAATTTTCCTTGGCGGGAATTGCGTTGAAAACCGGATTTGCGACCGTTGATTACTTCGTTCAGGCTTTTCGTCGCGAAAACGGTCTGACGCCGCATCAGTACCGAAAACGCCAAATGCTCGTTGCCGAAGAATAATGTTCTTCAACGCGGCGGCTTTTTCAGAGGAGCCCCAGTGTCGGCGCGTGGGGATTTTGCAAACTCGCTCCCCAGGCAACCTCCTTCCGCAACGGACTTGTCGTTTCTTGGCGGCCGTGATAGAATGCAATCTGTTGGAATATTGTTCCTTTGCATGGCAACATGGTTGCGAGCGGTCGGTGCAGGGTGTTTTTCCTCGTTTTCTGATTCAATGTCGGTCCTCATTGTTTTGATTTTCTCCGTCGCCGTTTGGACGGTTTCGACTTCCGTTCAGAGCGCGGACGCTCCGCAATGGGGCGAACCCGGATCGCGGAATTCGGTTTCCGCCGAAAAGGGGCTGCCGGCGATGTTCAAGCCAGGAAAACGCAATCCGCAAACCGGACTGATCGACCTTTCAACCACCCAAAACGTCCGTTGGGCCGCTCCGATCGGCGACGTGATTTACGGAACCCCCGTCATCGCCGAAGGACGAGTCCTCGTCGGCTCCAACCGTTCCCGATTCGACACTCCGCAACTCCAAGGGGACAAAGGAGTTTTGACTTGCCTTGACGAAAAAACCGGCGAACTCTGCTGGGAACTGGTCGTCCCGAAACTCGTCGACGTCAAATACGGCGACTGGCATCGCGTCGGAATCTGTTCCACGCCGGTCGTCGACAACGGCAAAGCGTATCTGGTTTCGAACCGCTGCGAAGTTCTCTCTCTCGACATGTTCGGACTTGCCAACGGAAACCAAGGACCGTTCCTCGACGAAGCGAAACACGCCGTTTCCCGGGGCGAATCCCCAATTGAGCTGAACGACAAACACGCCGACATCCTCTGGCTGACCGATATGGTTGCCGAAGTCGGAGCGATGCCCCACAACGCATCCAACTGCTCCGTCCTGATCGATGGCGACCTGATTTATGTTTGCACCGGCACCGGCGTCGAGTGGACCCATCGGCGCGTGATGAACTCGGCGGCGCCGACACTGATCGTGTTGGACAAGAACACCGGACAAGTTCTCGCCGTGGACGATTTCGGTCTCGGTCCTAACATCATTCACGGACAATGGTCGTCGCCATCGTTGATCGAAATCGACGGAAAACGGCTCGTTCTGCAAGGAACCGGCAGCGGTTGGATCTTCGCCGCCGAAGCCTTGTCGCCGCAACAAGCGGACACCGCCCGCCAACAGCGGTCGGAAGGAAAAGGGTTCGCCAAACTCAAAACCGTCTGGAAATTCAATGGACATCCACTCGCGCAAACACAAGATGTGGTTCCATTGGAACACTTTCACGACACGAAATCGTACGAAGTGGTCGCCAACCCGGTCGTCGCCAACGGACGGGTTTATGTCGTGTTTACCCAAGAACTTTACCATAATATCCCCGACGGTTGGCTCGCTTGTCTTGATCCGACCCGACGAGGGGACACAACCCGCTCCGGCGGACTTTTTTGGGCTTACGATGCGATTTCGAGCAGCGGTTCGACCGTTGCGGTCGCCGACGGACTCGTTTACGTTGCCGACAACAGCGGCAAACTCCATTGCGTCGATGCCGAAACCGGCAAACCATATTGGGTGCACAATCTGGGCGGTTCAACGGTTTGGGGATCCCCACTGGTCGCCGACGGAAAGGTTTACATCGGAACCGGCCGCCGGGCGTTCTGGATTTTACGGCACGGAAAGCAATTGGACGTCCTCAACCGCATCGCGCTGCCGGACCAGATGCTCGCGTCGACCGTCGCCGCCAACGGTGTCCTTTATGTTCCAACGTTCGGAACCCTTTATGCGATCGCCGACTCGACTCCGTAACACTGTCGACGTCTTTTTTGAAATAATACCATCGTGAATTCATATCGATCAACCGACAACCGACTTCGCCGCTTTTTCGGAGGAAAACGGAAACCTCCGTCCGGTCGGCGATGGTTTTTTCTTGCCGTTTGGCTGAGTTGCGTGCTGCTCTTGAGGCTCGGTGAAAGCGGCCTTGACGCCCAGACCTATTTCGGCGCTCCTCCTACCAGATCGCCGGGGAAAAAAACGGCGACGACACCCGGAGGAATCACGATCGGCGGACAATCCTCGACGAAGCGAGGCGTTCCGATTTCGCCTGACGACGAATTCGACGAATCCGACGACGTTCTCGGCGACATGAAGGACAGTCGCGTCACGCCGGGGTTCATGCCGAATTTCGGTGGCGGAGGAGGTGGGGGAGCGTTCGTGCAGCGGCGGACACGCAATGAAATATTGCAGCAAAGAGTCGAGGAAACCCGTCGCCGGGAATGGGAAATGGAACGCGCGAATCAGGAGATACTCATGCGGCAACGGATCAAAGCCGAAATCGAAGCCGTCCTGAAAAATCTTCGTGACGAATATGGATTGCTCGACGAAGACGATTCGATTCCGATCAATCTGCGCAAGCCGACGGACAGTGACGACAAAACGAAAACCGATCCTTCCCCAACGAAAAAATCAACGGATACGGCCAATGCGGCCGACGAACGGAAATCGGTCGCACAAGCCCCTCAGAAGCCGACGGCGGGTAAGTCTGAAGAGGAAATTTTCAACGACGACATCAAACGCGCCCGCGCCGAAGCGGAGCAGACGGAAGACGCCGAAGCCCGCAAGCGTACTCTGGAAGCCGTGGAGCGGCGAGTACAAAAGCGGCAGGAGTATCTCGAGAAACGCGCTAAGGATGAAAAAGGAGCGAACTTTTTCGATATTCCACCCTCCTTGCAGCTCCAAGAGCGGGAATTAAGAGACGGCTGGTGCAATCTCTTTGATGGAAAAACCCTTTTCGGCTGGCGAACGCAAAAAGAAGGCCCTTACGGCGGCGGTCGATTTTATGTCGACAACGGCGAACTTCGGAGCGATCCTGCGCATCCGGGACTTGTGTACACGACGAACCAGTTCGGGGACGCAACGCTGAAATTCGAGTACCAAACGGATGAAGATGCCGAAGTGATTCTTCTCGTCCGAACGTCGCCGAACCCTTGGGACCTGAATTCGTCCGCTTATTCGATCGTCTTGAATTCCGCCGACTACACGCAACCGCCGGGAACGATCCTGGGACGGCATACCCTGAGTGTCGACCAGTTGAAAAAAGGGGGAGGCCGCGATGCCAAGTCGACCACCGCCGTGCCGATCGGCAAGCGATGGAGAAGAGTTTCAGTGCTTTTCGAAGGGACCATGTTGCAGGTTTCCATCGACAAAGAAGAACCCGTAACGCTATACGAAGCGAAACCACTCGCTTGCGGATACGTCGGCCTGCTCGTCGCCAAAGGGAACGCCCGATTTCGAAACATGTTTTGGAGCCCCGGATCGACCGTTTCACTGTTCGACGGAATCAACCCCGATCTCGATTGGCGCAATTTCAAGCCCGACATCGTCAAATGGAAACCGACGCGTGAAATCACCTTGTCGATGACCGGCGGACCGGGCGTCGTCGAGTCGGTCAAGCAGTTCGACAATTTCGTGCTGCAATTCGAGTATAACATGACGTTCACCTCCGGGCGGAGCGGCCTTTTTTTTCGTTCGACGCCGCGGGAGGAATCGACCGGTTACGAAATTTCGATCCAGAACTTCCCGAGACAGGAAGACCGTCTTTCGACCAAAGGTGTGGACGTCGGTTCGTTCCGGGGCCTGAAAAACGCCCGGTATGTCAAGCCGGACGACCAGAAATGGAACTATTTCACGTTGGTCGTCGTCGATCGACAGTTTCAAACATGGGTGAACGGTATTCCCGTTTGCGAATGGAGCGTTCCCAAAGACAAAGATTACATCCGGTCCGGAACATTGCAGTTCCTTGCGCCGACCGACATGACGAACGTGCAATTTCGTAACATTCGTTTCGCCCCCATCCGCCAGCGAGGCGAACGGGCGAAAACATTCGAGGACCGTCTCCAGACGACTTTTGCGAAGGAAAAAGAAAGCAAAATCGTCGCCGACATCGAGAAACGCCTCGATGAAGAAAAAAAGATCGAGTACGAAAAAACGAAAACAAAAAAATAATCGTAACGGAACACCGGAACTTTCGGTTCACGGGCCAAACACCCATCTCCTTCCTCCCCATGCAACCGCGACTGGAACTTGCCAAAAAAATCGCCCATGAAGCGGGGCTGTTGACGCTTCAGTACTTTTACGATCCGGGACTGGCCGTTGACAGGAAGTCGGACGAGTCGCCGGTGACGGTGGCGGACCGCCAAGCGGAAGAGCTGCTGCGGGAACAGATTACGGCGGCGTTTCCGGACGATGCGATTCTCGGCGAAGAGTTCCCGGAAAAAGAGGGGATCAGCGGCGTGCGTTGGATTTTGGATCCGATCGACGGCACGAAATCGTTCATTCACGGCGTCCCGCTTTACAGCACCTTGGTCGGCGTCGAACGGGACGGCGTTTGCGAGATCGGCGTGATCGCGCTGCCGGCGCTCGGCGAAATGGTCTGGGCCGCCCGTGGTGTCGGCGCATGGCACGAAGCGCCGCGATTCGCGGTGCCGGTGCAAGCGACCGTCTCCAAACGTAACAAAATTTCCGACGCCCTGTTCCTCACCAGTGAAACATTGACCTTCGATAAATACGAACGGGGCAATGCGTACAAACGGCTTGAGTCGAAAGTTCGCCTGACCCGTACCTGGGGTGATGCCTACGGATACGCTTTGGTTGCAACAGGCCGCGCCGACATCATGGTCGATCCGCGTCTCGGCGATTGGGATGCCGGTCCCCTTCTCGTGATTCTTGAGGAAGCAGGCGGGAAATTCACCGACTGGAAAGGGAATCCGACGATTTACGGAAAAGAAGGTGTCGGTTCCAACGGCCTGCTCCACGACGAAGCCCTCCAAATTTTGAACGAGAAGTAATCGACGAGCCGGGACTTCTCGGTCCCGACTTTCGAAACGAATCGCAACACTACCTGATGTTCACACCCCAACCGACCGCCTACGACGTTTCGTTTCGATTATTCGGGTTTCCGATACGGATTCACCCCCTGTTTTGGATCATTGCCGTGTTCCTCGGTTCGCAGGGGGAGATCGACAACATGCGAACCTGGTTGATCGACATCGCCCTTTGGGTGGCCGCTGTTTTCATCGGAATCATCGTCCATGAGTTGGGACACGCCTTGGTGTTCCGGCATGTCCACCACGTCGGTTCGTCGATCCTTTTGCACGGATTCGGCGGCGCGACGATTCCTTACCACCAACATCGTCGCAAACCCGGCCTTCAAGGGTTTTTCGGCGAAGTGTTTCTCGACGCCGCCGGGGTCCTCGCCGGTTTCCTCCTCGCCGGGTTGCTTTATTTTCCCGTCATGCAAGGCGCAGGAGGCGTTGTTACGAAAAATCCGTATGTTGCGACGTTCCTTTTCGATCTGTTTTTGGTTTGTATCGTTTGGGGGATATTCAATTTGCTTCCGATCTATCCTTTGGACGGCGGACATATCGCACGGGAATTTTTCTGCCTGGTTTCCCCACGGAGCGGCATCGCCAATTCACTGGTGCTTTCGATTTTCGTCGCGGCCCTGATCGCGGTTCTCTGGCTCCGGATCGGCGCCGTCTTCAATGCGATGTTGTTCGGATATTTCGCATTCCTGAGTTATCAACAATTATCGTCCCGGCAACGCTGGTAGGATCATTTCACTTCACCCCCATAGCTCCATGTCGACCATATCCCGAAGAAATCTCTTGTTCGCCGGCGCCGCCGCGGTCGCCGCTCTTCCCTGTTGCGCTGTTTCCCAAGACGCCAAGCCGTCGCCGAAAACGCCCCCTTTCCGTTACGGCTTGAATTTCGGGACGCTTCGCGGCTTCAAACTCTCGGTCTCCGATGAAATCGACGTCGCTGCCAAGGCAGGATACCAAAGCATCGAACCGTGGGCGCAACCGATCGGGGAGTATCTCAAAAAAGGAGGCAAACTCGCCGACCTGAAAAAGCAAATCGACGATCACGGTTTGATCGTCGAGGACCTCTGCGCTTTCTTTCCGTGGATCGTCGACGACGACGCCAAACGAAGGGAGGGAATCGAACAAATGCAACGGGAAATGGATTGGGCGAACCAACTCGGTTGTTCACGGATCGCGGCAACATGCGCCGGTGCAACGGATGCCCGCCTGGACGACTTTCGCGTGCTCGGCGATCGTTATCGGACGATATTGGAGATCGGCGACAAGATCGGCGTCATTCCTCAATTGGAAATCTGGGGAAAAGTCAAAACGCTCAATTCCCTTGCAGACGCCCTGGCGATTGCCGCTTGGGCCGGACACCCGAAAGCGGAGCTCCTGCTCGACGTTTTCCATCTTTATCGAGGCGGAAGTCCGTTCGAAGGACTGGCGATGCTTAACGGACGAAAAATGAACACGATGCACGTCCATGATTACCCCGCCGATCCGCCGCGTGAAAAAATCGAAGACCGGGACCGTGTTTACTGCGGCGACGGCATCGCTCCGTTGAAGGCGATTTTTCGTACGTTGTGCGACATCGGCTTCGCCGGCTGTTTGTCGTTCGAAGTCTTCAACCCGTCCTATTGGGCAACCGGCGATCCGCTTCTCGTTGCAAAAACGGGACTCGAAAAAATGAAGGCCGCCGTCGAAAACGCTTTCGCATGAAAGAACCGTTTCACACTTCGCGGCTGAAACCGAAACGATTCGCAAACCCAACACCTTTGGCAACATGAAATCCAATCGTTCTCTTGCGTGTTTTATTGCATCGGGATTTCTTTTTCTGGCGGGTTTCGCTGCGGCGGCGGAATCGTCGTGGAAACTTGAAGGAACCCGAATCTGGAGCCGCGAACCCGGCACCGCGACGATGAACGTCGAAGACGGCGTTTACCAAATCAAGTCGACGGCGCAACGTGATTGGGCCGTCGGTTTGCACAGCCGGATTCCCGTCAAACCCGGCGAGGTGTACAAGATTTCATACGATGTTCAGTCGGAAGGACCGGGAGACGTTTCGTTCTGCGGGGCGATCTTCGGCGACGACAAAAAAATCATCGACTGGAACCTCGGCCGTGCGGCGCAATCGGGCCCCTGCGACAAGAAAACGATTTCGGACGAATTCGTGATTCCCCGTAACGGGACACTGCTCGAACCCCGTTTGGTCGGAACGAAACCGATCGAGTGCCGTTGCTCGAACTTTTCGTTAAAAAAAACCGGCGACGTTGAACTTATCGAACCGAAACGAACCGTGACGGAATCCGGCGTCGACCTGATTTCCGGCAACGAAATTTCAACGCTGGTTTCAAACCTGAAAATCTCACCAAGTCAAAACGGACCGGCCGTTACGCATGAACATTATCAAAAGTACGGAACCTCGCCGAACGTGAAAATCGCCGCTCTCGAAGGGAACGCTTGGGAAGTCTCGCCGAAGGAACCGTTCCAGGCGAAATCGGGGGACCTCGTTTTCGTTACGGCTCGAGTCAACGTCGAGAGCGGAAGCCCCGAACTTCTCGTCTATCCTTGGAAAGGCGGCATGCGCGGATCGACTTCCTTTGCATCGGGAACCTTTCGCCCGACCAAGGAGGAAGAAGGGGGCAAATGGTGCTGCATCCACGCTTACGTTACCGTTCCGGAAAACATCGACGGTTTCGTTCCCGCTCTCCGTTCGACGACGGGTGGAACGGTTCTGCTTGCGAACCTGACCGTTTCCCGCCCGTCTGCCGAGGAGCTCAACCCTGCACGAAAAAAGGTCGACGGTTACGCAAAATCACGGCTCGATGAAAAACTGGATCGCGGCCTCATTGCCATTCGAACGGAGAGCGGCGTCCATCTCGGTTGGCGGCTGCTCAAAACCGACCCGAAGGAAACCACATTCGACGTTTACCGAATCGCCGCCGACGGCAAGGAAACGAAGCTCAACGAATCGCCTGTTACGAAAACGACCGACTTCACCGACAAGGACGTCCCGAAGGACGCCGATTGTCGATGGATGGTTCGCGTTTCAGGCGGAACGAAAAATTCCGTTGCGGAATCGGATGAAGTCGTTGCTCAAGAAACGCCTTATGTTTCGATCAAGTTAAAGGGCGAAAAATCGTTCGACCGGATCGCCTTCGCGGATCTCGACGGCGACGGCAAGCTCGATTACGTCATCAAGACGCCGAACTCGAACATCGATCCGTACATTAATTACTGGAAAAAGAGTCCGAGCCCCTACAAACTGCAAGCGTACAAGTCGGACGGAACATTCCTTTGGGAATACGATCTCGGTTGGGGCATCGAGCAGGGGATCTGGTATTCGCCGTATCTCGTTGCCGATCTGGACGGCGACGGTTGCGCGGAAATTGCCGTAAAAACCTGTCCGGGCGACTTTCGTGACGAAAACGGCCGCGTTTATTCCGGCCCGGAACATCTCATGATTCTCGACGGCAAGACCGGCAAGGAGCGTCTCCACATCGACTGGCCGGAGCGGGACGGTTTGTCGTACAATTTATCGAGCCGACACCAACTCTGCCTCGCTTATCTCGATGGCAAGACACCGTCCCTGATCGTGCTTCGCGGAACTTATTCCCGGCAGGTCGCCGTTGCTTATCAACTGAAACCGGGGGCAAACAAACTCGAAGAGCTTTGGCGTTACGACAATCGCTGGATGCGGCATCTCGGCCGATGGGGACAAGGGGCCCACACGACACACGCCTTCGATCTCGACGGCGACGGGCGCGACGAAGTGATCCTCGGTTCGATCGTCTTGGATGACGACGGAAGCGTTCTCTGGGAGCTGAAACTGGGGCATCCCGACCACCTTTACGTCGGCGACATCGATCCGGAGCGGCCCGGTCTGGAAATCGTGTACGGAATCGAGACCCGACAAAAGGAACGCAACGGCGTCTGCATGGTCGATGCCCAAACCGGCAAAATCCTTTGGGGACACGACAAGCCGACGATCCACGTTCACTCGACGGGAATGGTTTCCGACATCGACGCCCGCTATCCCGGTTGCGAAATTTGGTCCGGCGAACGGGATTCTGAAACGGACCGTTGGCTTCGCGACGCAAAGGGGAATTTCCTTGATCTGCCGAAGGATTTTCCGGTCAAAAGCCTTGCTCCGCGTTCCGTTTGGTGGGACGCCGATCTGCAACGTGAACTGATCCACGGTCCGCGTCCGGTCGATTTTCCGTCGTTCAAATCGGTCGACAAAACGAAATTCGAGGGGAGCATTCGCCTCATCGGCGACGTTCTCGGCGATTGGCGTGAGGAAGTCGTGACATCATGCGACGGCGAAATACGAATCTACTCGACGACGATTCCCGCCGAAGATCGCCGAACGACGTTTTTGCAGGATGCCAACTATCGGGCAACGCTTCGTGAATGCTCGATGGGGTATTGGCAGATTCCGTTGCCGTCGTATGATTTGAACAAAGCACGGACGCCGTGAGTGATTCGCGATGAAAAACGATCATTCCCCACTATTTTCTTGACAACAAGGGACCGGTTTGCGAGAATAGGGGGACTCTGTTCTCGTTCCAAACCTTTTTCGCGTTGACGCCGATGAATGTACCCAACAGATTGACGTTGCTTCGCGTTTTTTTCTCGATGGCGGTGTTTTACTACATTGCCGTCGGGAATTACGATTGGAGCCTGTTTTTCTTCCTCCTGGCGGCGCTGACCGACTTCGTCGACGGTTGGTGGGCGAGGAGATTCAAGCAGATTACCGTTTTCGGTCGGATCATGGATCCGTTCGCGGACAAGTTCCTGATCTGCGGTGTTTTCATTTGCCTTGTCGCGGTTCCGTCTCTCGGCGTGTCGCCGAACACCGATATCGTTCCGAACTGGATGATGCTTCATCCGTGGATGGCCGTTGTCATCGTTGCCCGTGAACTTCTGATCACGTCGCTGCGGGCCGTCGTCGAATCGTCCGGCGGCGACTTCTCCGCGAAATGGATCGGAAAATGGAAGATGGGCTTCCAGTGCGTTGCGATCGTCGCCTGTTTTCTCTACATGTCCGGTGGAGCACAACTTGCGGTCTCGCTCATGGAGGGAGACGCCTCGATCGGCGCGATGCTCGTCAGCGATTTTCACGCAACAGCCAAGACCGCTTCCAGCCCTCTGGCGGATTGCCTCGACTCTTGTTTCGCCAAGACGTGGAGGAACGTCGTTTTCCACACGATGATCGTCTCGCTTTGGCTGACGCTCGGCATCACGATTTATTCCGGTGTTTCCTATTGTTTCAACGCCGCGAAGTTCATCGCTTCGCAACCGGAATCGAAAAATTCGTAACACCATCGCGCCGGAACCTTGGGTTCGCGGGCTCAACAATCGAAATTACCATGCCGCTGCTCCGCGACGAATATGTCGAACAGGCGTTCTTTTTCGACGCTTTTCTCGACCGCCTTGAAACGGGAACCTCGACGCAGGACTTCCTTCAAATGATCCGCAACGAGCTGTTGACGACGACGCAACTTCCGTTGGCGATCGACTTTATGTTGACCGACATGAAGCACACCGGCGTCCTTTCCGCCGCGATGGGGAGGCTCAGCCACTATTTCACGGCATTCCAAACGTTCGTCGTTGCCGAAAGTGAAAAGGAGGGGGGGCGGTTCGACTTCCGTATTGCATTGCAAATCCTTCAACGGGAAGCCAAGTACCGCAGCGAAACACCGTCGCTGCAAGGACTTTTCTTCTATCAGTTCGAAACACTCTGCCGCAATCGCCTCGGTTACGATAAAGGAGTCGCCTCGATGATGCAAGACGACGCCTACGGTAGCGAATGGATGCAATGGATGGACATGCTCCGCCGCCAAATCGGACTGGTCGACCTGGCCGACATGATTTACGTCCGCAGCAAGTATTACCGGGAGAAAACGGAAGACGAAAGCGCCCCGGTCCTGTTCGGCGAACGGGAGGGACGCATTGCGTTTGCGTCACGAAAAAAGGACCCGGTGTTTCTTTTTTCGGCGTTGTCGCGGCATCTCGGTTATCCGACCGTCCCGCGTCCCGAACGGGCCGTGGAAGAGGAGGATCACCTCCCCGTCCTGCGTCGGCGTATCGAATTACTGGAGAACCGGATCATTCTTCTTGAGGAAGACTTACGCGGCGGAATCAATCTCAACCGATATTTCGTCGAGAAGAAATGAGCCGCCGTTTCATGGACATAACCTGTGTCGTCCGACTGACCCCGTCGGGACGGGGGGCCGTTGCGGTGGTTCGTCTGGCAGGTCCGGACGCCCGGCGAGTTTTATTGAAACGATTTCAAAGCCGATCGCAACCCGACGTCGACAAACCGGTCTTCGGGAAATTTCGGTTGCGAAATTCAGAGCACCACGAAGAAGCCGTGATCCGTTCGCTGAAAACGGACGATTTCGAGATTTGCGTTCACGGCGGCGAAGCGGTGGTCGCGGCCGTCGAAGCGTCGCTGATCGATGAAGGGGCCGTTGCCGTTCCCTGGGCCGAATTTTTGTACGGCGGCGAATCCCAACAGGAAAGAGCCGCCCGGTTGCTGCCGTTCGCAAAAACGGAACGGACGGCACGAATCCTGCTCGACCAAATCCGGCTGAACGCCCCCTCCGACGCCGTATCGGAATTCGACGAACTCGGCAAGCACCTGGTCGAGCCGTTCCGTGTCGTTTTGGCCGGAGGAACCAACGCCGGCAAGAGCAGTTTGCTGAACGCGATTCTCGGATTCCAACGGAGCATCGTCGACCAAACGCCGGGGACGACACGCGATGTCGTCGAAGTCGAAACGGCGATCGACGGATTTCCGTTTCTCTTTTGTGATACGGCCGGATTTCGCGCCACCGATTGCGAGATCGAACGGCAAGGGATTCAACGATCATCGCAATGGCTGAAAGACGCCGATCTCGTGCTCTGGATCATCGATCTTTCCGTAGCGGGAAACGAACAGCCGCCGATCCCGACGGACCGGAATACGTTGTTTGTGTACAACAAATCGGACCTGCCCCGTTGTTGCGAGCCGCTCGCAAATCAACCGCCGATTTTCACCAGCGCTGAAACGGGAGAAGGGATTGACGTTCTCCTCCGGAACGTGCTGGACCGTTTGATTCCGAAGCGGCCCGGCCCGTCCGATTTCGTTCGCTTGTCATGTTTTACGCGCGGCTGAGAAATTCGCCGGAGCGGGTATCGACTTTGACGATTTCCCCTTCTTCAAGATACTCGGGAACATGAACTTCCAAACCGGTTTCAAGGGTCGCCGGCTTGGAGCGGCTTGTTGCGGAGTTTCCTCGCGCGGCGGGGTCGCATTTCACAACCTTCAGTGCAACCGCGGCAGGAACTTCGACGCCGACACATTCGTCGTTGTAGATCAACGCGCGGATCCCTTCGAGTTCCTCGGTGATGTACTGCATTTCCTCTTCGACGTCCGATTTTTTCAGGGTGTACTGGTTGAAATCCAGATTGTCCATGAAAATGCAATCATCGGCATCGCTGTAAAGATACTTGACTTCACGACGTTGGAAGTCCGCGGAAGGGAGCGACTCCGTTCCTTTGAGCGTAAAGTCGACTTTTTGTTTCGTCACGAGATTTCGAGCGCGAAATTTGTACAGCGTTGCGGCGCCACGAGCGGACGGCGATTGAACTTGAACACCCTCGATCATGCAAGGGGCGCCATTAAAGACGAGCACCTCACCGCGTTTCATTTCTTTGGCAATCATGGAAATCGAAGAAGAACGATAATTGTTGACGTCCGAACAGGATTCCGTATCCTGACCGGGGTAGTCATCTTACCATTCTTTGGCGTTTTGGCAAGAGCAAGGAGGGGCGGTTTGGCGGCAGCCTTCGCTCCGCGCATAAAAAAACACCGCTTCGAAGCCGTCGTGAACGGAGCATCGTTCGTGTGATTTACCTTGCACTTAGCAGAGGCCGGACACTACGGTCAATTCTTTCTCTTTTCGGCCTAACGTACAGGTCAAACACGACACTGCCCAACTCATCGACCGCTCACCGAAGCGGTGCCAACGAAAGAAACGCCAACGATCCGACAAGCTTCGACCATGGAACGGCAACAGGCCGTTCACCAACAGAAAGAGCAAACTTATCGGACGGCTCCAAAAGCCTGTGTTTGAAAGGAACGCCAAGGATTTCCACCGAGAGTCGGCACACACCGCTTCGGCAAAAGGTCCCGGTCGCAGAAGATAATCGTCACCGTTGCCGATGTTTCACTGAGCCACGAAACATGCACGGTTGCGAGCCTTCCGACGACGTTAAAACGAACCGGAAACACGCACGATTGGGGGACGCTCCAGTTGGATTTCGTTCATGGAATCGCCAAGACCGAAACCACAATCAAGCGTCCCGACTCAAGGTTCGGAACGAGCCAACCTCATCTCTCATCCTCCCATCTGGCCGAAGCCCTTAGCTGCACAAAACAACTCGGAAAGGAGACACGTTAAGAAAAGACGTGGACATCACAACGGACTTGATCAGTCGTCATCGTTACACGCCTCTCTGCTGTTATTATCGACGAAAACAGCATGAAAAAGAAGCGAAACTTCTCATTTCGAGAAAACGACGATCAACCACCCATGCAATTCCACGGAATGATCCGTGAAGATATTCGACACGCCTTGCTTCGCGAACAATCCAAGCGGATCCGAACCGAAGTCACCGACCGCCTTCAACCTTCATTTGTATTATACGGGGTAAAAACACAGAAGCAACTACAAAATGGAATTTTTTCGAAAATACTTTGGCGATTTGGCACAAACTGTGGCGAACGAGACGCTGCACATTGTTTACGGCTAGCATTTATTCATATATAATGACGGCTCCGAGAAAGCATCACCACCATTCATTCGATGACCATGAGTATCATTTTCAAGCGTCGAACGCCGAATCGTATTCTTGCATCCTCTGATCCGGCAAAGGTTTGGGACGATTGGCGAGGCAAGGACGAATGTTGGCTTTTCGCCGCGGCTCACGACGACGACGTCGTTTGCGGCGCCGGCTTGACCTTTCTTGCCGGTCTTCGTAACGGCGTCCGGACGCACGCCGTGATCGCTTCCAACGGTCGGATGGGATATTGTACGCCGGAACAGCGGTCGACCATCGCCAAGGTCCGTGTCGAGGAAACACGTCAATCGTTTGAACGGCTCGGTTTGCCGAGAGAAAATCTCCACCAATTCAACTACGACGACGGCAGTCTCTTCCAGGAAACGGGTCGACGTTTTGCTTCGGAATCGAACGACAACCGCAACGCCATCGAAGGGGGCTGCGGCTTGCAGAACTCGTTGACGTGGGTTTTACGCAAAGTGAGGCCGACGCGGGTATTCCTGCCGAACCGAACCGACCTGCATCCGGATCACCGGGCGGTTCATCAGGACTTGATCATCAGCATTTTTCACGCTCAGGGCGAAATTTGGCCGGAGCTCGGCCTGCCGATCGCCGAGATTCCGAAACTTTATGAATACGCAACCTACAGCGACTTCGTAACGCCGCCGACGATGCAAGTCCGGGTTCCGGAAGAACTCGTCAAATTGCGACTCGAAGCCGTTGCGTTGTACCGCAGCCAACTCCAAATCGAGTTGCTCGTCGAATCGCTCCGAAAGGCAGGTAACGGCGAATATCTCCTCGAAATGCAGTTCGATCTTCTGCAACCGGGAAAGTACGACTCGCTTTTTGACGCTGTTACCTGAAAACGTGGGCGTCTTCAATGCTTCGGCTCAACGGGACCACACAAGCTCTCGGTTGACGATCGACCGCCGTTAAAGTAAAATGGGCGGTTCAGCAAACAAGGGGTTAACCATGGAGCAGCTCCGAACCGTTTTACGATTTTTCCGACGATGGAAGCCGATCGCTTCGATCGTAGGGATCGTGTGTGGTTTGTGCCTGAACACCATTGCGATCGCCCAAATGCCTTCGGATTCGCGGCTCCCTCCATTTTATCATGCGTCTCCCCAATTGTCCGCCCGTGAACACCCTTGGGGGCGGTTTTTGCCGCAAACGTGGACGAGAACCCAAACGACCACGACCACCAATCAAAACGGCCAACAGATTCGAAGCGTCAGCGAAACCAAGACGACGTTGGAAAGCGTGGGGCCTGATTCACTGACCCTGAACATCGTTTCGTCCGTTGACATGGGGGGCCGAAGCGTTCCGACATCACAACAACGGGTCGTTGTCGATTTCTACCAGGAGCCTCTCGTCGTCGGTGCTCAAATCCGCTCACTGCCGTCGACGACCTTGATGATCGACAAACAGCTGATCCCCTGCGGAATTCGGACTTACGAAACGACTGGCGTTGACACCCACTGGAAAACGACCGTTTGGTTTTCATCGCAAATCTATCCATATATGCTCCGTGTCGAAAAGGTCCAAAAGAGCAATCAGACGGAAAACCTGATTCTTTGCCAGTCGACCATGGAAGTCACGGAAACGGGCGCAACCGATATCCGAACAAGCAAACGGGGAACCTATCGGCTTCGAACCGTCACCCAAAACGCCGGAATAACGACCGATTCCAAAAGTTCCTGTTCCCGGCATGTTCCCGGCGGCACGCTCCATGAAACGGTGCAGGAATTCGCTGCGAACGGAACCCTGATCCGATCCTCCGAAACCCGTTTGATCAATTATCGATGTGCCGAATCGGAAGCGGTTTCCCGAACCCCCCCCCTCAACCAACGACTTCCCCATTCGACGCAGCTTCGTCGGCCCCTCCTTTCTCCGCCGCAGATCGTTCAGCAGCCGATCGTTTCACCGAGACCGCACACCACCTATCCCATTCCTCCGGCACGGCTTCGAAATTCGGAAGCATACGACGACGAAGCCTATCCTTACGGCAACAACGAGTTTTCCCCTGAATTTCCCATTCCGTCAGGGCGGGAACCCTTGCGTTTCCGCAAACGCCGCTTGTGAGACGTATCTTTTCTGAAAAGAGAACGCCGGGCGACAAAACGCAAGTGGAAGAGATTTCGCAACAATCAACATTTCATATTCTCTATGTCACCGTTTTCCGAAATGGGGATCACGTTTGACGACGTGCTCCTCGAACCCCAGTACAGTGAAGTCGTTCCCTCGCAAGTCGATCTCAGCACGCAGTTGACCCGGCGTATTCGGCTCACCATCCCGCTCATCAGTTCGCCGATGGACACCGTCACGGAGTCTGAAATGGCCATTGCGCTGGCTCTGGAAGGGGGGATCGGAATCATTCACAAGAACCTAAACATCGAGTCGCAGGTCGAAGAAGTCGCCAAAGTCAAACGGAGCGCCAACGGCATCATTCGGCACCCCGTTACGCTTCCGCCGACCGCTAAAGTCGCCGAAGCCCGCGAAATGATGAATTTGCGACATGTTTCCGGAGTTCCGATTGTTTACGAAGACGGCAAACTTTGCGGAATCCTCACCCGCCGAGATTTGCGGTTTTTGGAGAACGACGATTTAAAGATCGCCGATGTTATGACTGCGACGAACCTCGTTACCGCGATGGGAAACGTCACGCTGGAGCAGGCGGAAAAGATTTTAATGGAAAAAAAGGTGGAGAAACTGCTCCTCGTGGACGACTTACACAGACTGACAGGGCTCATCACGATCAAAGACATCGACAATATGCGGTCCTATCCGCGTGCCTGTAAAGATGCGTTGGGTAGGTTGAGAGTGGGAGCGGCTGTTGGAGTGTACGACGACGAACGAATCGAACGCCTGATTCAAGAGGGAGTCGATGTTCTCGTCGTTGACAGCGCCCACGGACACTCGGCGAACGTGATTGAAGCGGTCCGCCGGGTCAAGAAACAATACGATATCGACGTGATCGCCGGAAACATCGCAACGGTCGAAGGGGCCAAAGCCCTCGCCGACGCCGGCGTGGATGCGGTCAAAGTCGGGATCGGCCCCGGGTCGATTTGTACGACACGAGTCGTTTCCGGAGTCGGCGTACCGCAAATTACGGCGATTTCCCGCGCCGCGGAAGCGATGAAAGGAACAGACGTTTCGGTCATCGCGGACGGAGGAATTCGATATTCCGGGGATATTACGAAGGCGATTGCGGCGGGAGCCCACACCGTGATGATTGGGGGCTTGTTCGCCGGACTCAACGAGGCTCCCGGTGAACTGATCCTGTATCAGGGCCGAACCTTCAAGAGCTATCGCGGCATGGGATCGATGGGAGCCATGGTGAAAGGGTCCAGTGAACGGTATCGCCATTCAAAGGACGCCACGCCGGACAAATTGGTTCCCGAAGGAGTGGAAGGACGGGTTCCGTACAAGGGAGCGCTCGGACCGTTTGTGTATCAACTGGTCGGCGGGCTTCGTGCCGGAATGGGCTATTGCGGAACTCAAACGATTGACGAACTTCGGACGAAATCACGGTTCATCCGTATTTCGCCCGCAACGGTGAGGGAAAACCATCCTCACGATATTGTTATCACGCAGGAAGCACCAAACTACAGCAGCGAATAATAGTTGATCGTGGAAAGTTGATCGTGGAGAGTGAAGAAGATGTGTCTTCGTTCCCACTATCCACTCTCAACTATCCACTATCAACTACTTCAAGGAGGTTTACACGATGAGCATGAAGCGTTTTTCGTCCCTTTTGTTGGCGATTGCCGTTGCGTTGAGCGCATCGACAAGTTCTCTTCGGGCGGATTCGACCTCCGTTCAATGGGGGACCGAAACTTCTGGTGTCGCGGTAAGCAGCGGCTTGCAATGGAAAAAGCCGAAAACCGCCTCGTCGACGCCGAAAACCGCTGCTCAGCCGATCCAACAGGTTCAGTTTCAGCAACCGATTCCCGCTCCGCCGCAGCCGCCGGTTACTCCGCCGATGCCGCCGATGGGACCGCCCGCCGGAACGAATCCGACCCCGAAATTGTCGGAATTGGACTACCTGTTCCCGGAAAAGCGGCCGCAAAGTGTGACCCCGCCGGCTGGCGCAACCTCGCAACCGCTCGTTCCGACCAACCCGCCGTCGGAATTCTCCATGCCGACGCCGCAACTGGAACCGAAGGCGACGAAGACGGAAACTCCCTCTTCAACGTCGAAAATTCAAACACCGGCGACGAAACTTGACGCTCCGGTGAAATCGGGAGCGACACCGGCTCCGCAGCCGGCGGCGAAACCGGATCTTGATCCGATCACGATGTTGCCATTGCCGTCGCTCAAGGGATCCAAAGAAATCAACTGTCCGGACAGCGCCGCGTTCAAGTCGATCCGCGACATTTCCTACGACATTCGGCCGATGCCCGGCGAACTTCCCAAGGAATGCCCGTTGAAAGCCCAACCGTTTAACGGACGGTATTTCGGTCGGACATGCTATCAGTGGCAAGCGTCGGCATTGGCGACAAAGGGAGCGTATTTCGAAGACGTTCAACTGGAACGATACGGACACACGGTTTGCTGTCCCGCGTTGCAGCCGATTATTTCCGGTGTTCGGTTCTTCATCGGCGTTCCGCTCCTGCCGTACAAGATGGGACTCACGCCGCCGAACGAATGCGTGTACACTCTCGGCCATTATCGTGTCGGCAACTGCGCCCCGCACATGCTTGATCCGTTGCCGATTTCGGTCAGAGCGGTTCTGTTTGAAGCCGCCGCCATCGGTGGAGCCGTCGCGATCATTCCGTAATAGCGCAGAAGGATAACCGCCTTCGCCTTAACTCTCACGAGCCGTGACTTCGGGTTGCGGCTCGTTTTTTATTGTGCCAGGAGCGTTCGTTTTTCATCATGTCCGTGAACGGCTACGATACTTCAAGCCGATTTTCGTGAATGACTTGAATCTGTTCGCCGAAAGCCTAGAATGGAAAAAGCCGCCCCATTTCAGCACTCGAAAATTTGCCATGTCGAAAATCACCGTAGAAATTTGCACGGGAACAACCTGCTATGTGTTAGGCTCGGTGTCACCGGCCGACGTGTATGCCCGCCTTCCCGGGGAGCTTGTCGGGCAAGTCGACGTGAACACCGTGTCGTGCCTCAAGGCATGTTGTAACAAAAATGACGGGCAGGCGCCGTTCGTTCGTGTCGGGACTCGGGTGATTGGCAACGCCGACGTCGAAAACATCGTCGAGGCGGTTTTCAACGCCCTGCAACAGGAGACGCGGCAATGAATAATGCTCAACGAGTCCGGATTCAATTGATGATCCGTTTCATCCGCGATTTTCTCGACGGAACGCTCAGCCAAACGATCGATCGGATCCCCTGCGAGATGCGGCCGCTCGATTTCCAGGCGAATCGTTGCTGCATCTACAAAGATCGGGCGATGCTGCGGTACCGCTTGATGGCGTTGCTCGGCTTCGGTATGGAAGAGGAGATGGACGAATCACTCCCACTGAAAGTGTACCTGAATGAATCGATGGACGGCAGGAACATCACCGATCCGGTGTTGACGGTCTGCCGGGTCGGCTGCGTGGGGTGCGTCGACAGTCATGTACGAATATCCAACGCCTGTGTCGGTTGTTTTGCCCGGCCGTGTGTTTCGATTTGTCCGAAACAGGCGATTACCGTGATCAATCGGCAGGCGATCATCGACCGTTCGAAATGCATCGAATGCGGCAAGTGCATGCCCGTTTGTCCGTACAAAGCGATCGTCCGCAATCCGCTCCCCTGTGAAGACGCCTGTCCCGTTGATGCGATCGACAAGGGCCCCGACGATTTGGCACGCATCGATTTCGAGAAGTGCATTTACTGCGGCAAATGTTTTCTCGCTTGTCCGTTCAGCGCGATCATGGAGCGCTCGCAACTCGTCGGCATCCTGAAGGCGATGAAAGACGGGAAACAAGTCGTCGCCATGGTCGCTCCGTCCATCACGTCGCAGTTTCCGGGAGAAATCGAACAATTATTCGAAGCCCTGAAGGAAGCAGGGTTTTCAGCGATTCTCGAAGTCGCTCTCGGTGCGGAAAAGACGACGGAACACGAAGCGGAAGAGTTTTTCGAACGGATGGCCCGCGGCGATCGATTGATGACGAGCAGTTGCTGTCCGGCGTGGGTCGAAGCGGCGAAGAAACATGTTCCGGAAATCGTGCCGATGGTTTCGACCACGCCGAGTCCGATGGCGTTCACGGGACAAATCGCCGCAAAGGATTTTCCCGGCGCCGTGAAGGTTTTCATCGGTCCGT
This sequence comes from Thermoguttaceae bacterium, assembly GCA_031549705.1. GTDB lineage: Bacteria > Planctomycetota > Planctomycetia > Pirellulales > Thermoguttaceae > WRKP01. Next base: position 9,665 of record JAVBPI010000006.1, on the reverse strand, counting down.
GCATCGCCAAGCGGCGTGAATCGCAACACGATCCGAACGTCGATTTCGTGATGACGTTCGAAGAACTCGGTGCGCTCATGGCCGCCAGGAATATCGATATACAATCGCAAATTGCGCAACCGCTGGAGCGACCGGCGACGAGTTACGCCCGCAACTTCGCCAAGAGTTGCGGCGTCTCCGAAGCGATTTTGTACGAAATTGGGGAAACGAAGTACTCCGAGGAAAACAGGCCGAAAATCGATGAAAAATTCATCAATGGCTTGGACCGGAAAGCGATCGGCATCTTGAAAGTTTACGCCAAGGGAAAGCTGCCGGGCAACTTCCTCGAAGTGATGGCGTGCCCCGGCGGCTGCGTCGGCGGCCCCTGTTCCATGGCACGGTAATCCTACCCCAAACGTCGCTTCAACCGTTACAATCGGAATACCCCGAACGAAAGCAACGTAAAACTCTCCGTAAGACGATTTTTCTAAGAAACATAGAGTTCGCTCTGGAACTATATACCGTATCGGCCGCGCGTGGGCGTCCGGACTTCAGTTCGGGATCGCTTCGTTGAAACGACGTTTTCAGGATCAAATGATTGTTCCGCGTCGTTCCCACCCTAAAATGGCCGATGGGAGGAGAGCCCCATGATTAATAGCACGAGTGGCTATAGTACTGTTTCCAGCAGTTACTATCTCAGCCAACTCTTGAATTCGGTCAGCGCTTCGTCGGCGTCATCGAGTTCCCAAACCGACGAAAGCACGGCCGATGAACTGGTCCTTTCCGATGCCGCGCAGCAGTTCATGAGCATGATGAGTGCCAACGGAGCGAGCGGAGGAGAGCGTCCGCAAGGTCCGCCGCCGAGTGGTGGCGCACCGCCGCAGGGACCGCCGCCTAACGGAGCGCCCGGCGACAAAATGGCCCAGGAGATTGAAGAAAAGCAAACTTCATTCGATGCGGAACTCAAAACGAAACTCGAAGCGGCCGGCGTCGACACCGAACAGGAGATCGACTTGGCTTATGACGACGACGGCAACATCGTCGTGACCAGCGATGTCAGTGCGGAAGACAAGGCGCTCATTGAGTCGCTCCTTTCGGAAGATACCGATCTGGCCGCCAGTTACCAAGAACTGTCGGACATGACCGCCATGGCCGCCGAAATGGAAGAACGCTTCGCCCAAGGTCCCCAAGGCCCACCGCCCCAAGGAATGGGAGGAGCCCCTAACGGCATGTCGGGCTTCGGTTCGAAGATGTCGAACGTCGCTTCGGCGTACGCCGCCAACTCGAATCTGGCGTCGAATTCGTCGAACGCTTCGATCCTGTTGCAGCAGCTCGCCCAAACGCTCGGCTCGTAACAGTCTGACGTTGCGTCACTCGAAGATCCGGCAAAACGGCATTCCAAGTGACGCCGCGTTGTATTATTTTTCGCACAGTTTTTCGATGAGCAGTCCGTCGGCAATGATAATGCAGTCGGGACTTTCTTCCGTCGGTGCCGGGGATGAGAGCGACGTCGGCGTCATCACGAACAGGTGGGTGGGAAGTTTTCCGTCCCATTTTTCGATGGCGGCCAGGAAAAGCAGGTCCGGTGTCGCGATTTCCTTTTTCAATTTCATCGCTTCGGTTTCACCTCTCGCCTTTTCGATCATCGCTTCCGCAGCCGCACGGGCCGATTCGACGATCTGCTTCGCCTGCATCGCCCGTTGTTCGGCGACCATCTTTTCTTCGATCATCCGATTGAACTCCGGAGAGAATTTCAGGTCCGTGATGTTCACCGCGTCGATTTCCACGCCGTAATCCTGGAGCTGCTTCGTGAGAGACGCTTGAATCTCGGAGGAAATCAGCATTCGTTCCGAGAGCAAGGCTTCGGCGGCGTATTGGGTGAACGATGCTTTGAGCGATTCCTCGACCTTCGGCTGAATGATGATCGATTCGTAATTCAAGCCGACGTCCCGATACAGGTCCGTCGCTTTGAAACGGTCGATGTGATAGTTCAAGGAGACTTCGGCGTCGACCAATTGGAGGTCCTTCGACGCCGCCGCGATTTTGTGCTCCGCCTTTTGAATCCGGGCGTCCATCGGTTTCACTGACGAGAGCAGCGGAACGACGCAATGTATTCCCTCGTCGAGTGCTTTGGGAAGCGCTTTGCCGAGCCGAACGACGACGCCGACGTACCCCGGTTGCACAATCCGAATCGACAAGAGAATCAGCACGACAATGAAAACCACCACGGAAACGATGATTCCGACCGGTGGCGGCGAACTCTTTTTATTTTGCGTATTCTGCATGAAAATTAACGGCTGATCATTGTTGGATGGACAATCTCCTTCATTCTTTCACAAAACGGAATTCACGTCAACGGAATTCTTTAACCAACCCCCCTGTCTTTTGTGGCCGATTTTTCACAAACCTTTGACTTTGTGGGAAAAATCGGGATAATTGGCATATTCGAAACCGTCTTTGCCTTCTGCACGCTTTGCGGCTAAAACGCAAGCGAATTACTTGCCTTTACCATTTTACGCTATGAAACGAATTGTCTTTGCCGCGTGTTTGTGTTGTTTTGTTGTCGGAACCGTCGGCTTGGCGGCGGAGTTTTATGTCGCCCCGACAGGCTCTGCGGAGGGAAGGGGAACGCAAGCGGAACCGTTCGGAACCTTGAATGCCGCCCAAACCGCGATTCGGCAGGCACGAAAAGAGAGGACCGTCAAACCGGACGAACCGGTTACGGTCTATCTTCTGCCGGGCAAATACTTTTTGAACGACTCGTTCGAACTCGGCAAGGAAGATTCCGGAACGGATTTTCGTTCCACCACGAAATTCGGCGCCGAGTTGATCGGCGGCGCCGAGGTTCCCGCTTCGGCGTTCAAAAAGGTCGATGACCCGGCAATTCTGAACCGACTCGATTCGGAAGCAAAAGACAAGATTCTCGTTGCCGATCTGGATGCGCTGAACATTCCGAAAACGGCGGAATGGGCGAGGGAATTCAAAGGACGTCCGAACGCGCCGCCGGAACTTTTTTTCAACGGCGACCCGATGACGATCGCCCGTTGGCCGAACGACGGTTGGGCCGGTTTCAAAACAACGCTCGACAGCGGCATGCCCCACGACGACAAAACCGATGAAGTGAATCAAAAAGCCGCCGAGAAAGCGAAAGTCGACTACAAGCACCCCGCCGTCGATTCGTCCAGGCGGCACGGCGGCGCGTTTTTGTACGATGAGGAAACGTTGAAACTCCGTGCCCCGGATCGAATCGCCCGCTGGAACGTCGCCGACGGCGTTTGGCTCTGCGGATACTGGACCCACGACTGGGCCGACGAAGTTCTCAAGGTCGCTTCGATTGATGCTGCAACGAAAATTCTGCAAATCGACGGCCAACACGGATACGGCATCGGCGGCAAGAGCTGGACAGGGTATTCCGAGCGGCGGTATTTTGCGATGAACCTGCTCGAAGAGCTCGATGCTCCCGGCGAATGGTATCTTGATCGGAAAGCGAATCGACTTTATTTCTATCCGCCGAAACCGCTCGAAAACGCAACGATTATTCTTTCGACCCTCGACAAACCGATCGTATCGATCAAAAACGCGAATGCCGTCCGGTTTTACGACGTTTCATTCGGGCCGACCTTCAATGTCGGTGTCAGCATGACGGGGGGAACGAAAAACGCCCTTTTCGGTTGCCGCGTCTACGATACGGGTATCCACGGCGTTCGGATGGAGGGGGGAACGACGAACATCGTCCGGGGTTGCGATATTTTCAACATCGGTGCCGTCGGAATCACGATGGTCGGCGGAGACCGTCGCAACTTGAAGGCGGGGGATCTTCAGGCGATCAACAATCACATACATCATTTCGGACGATTGCAGCGAACCTACGCCGGGGCGGTCGGATTGCAAGGGGTCGGCAATATCGTTCGCAATAACACGATGCACGACGCCCCGCACTGCGCAATCCTGTACGGCGGCAACGAAAACCGGATCGAGCGCAACGATATTTATAATGTCGTGCAGGAAACCAGTGACGCCGGAGCCCTTTACACCGGTCGCGATTGGACGACGCAGGGAAACGTGATCGAGGAAAACTTCATCCACCACCTGGGGACTTCCGACTCGCACGGAACGATGGGGGTCTACCTCGACGACTGCGACTGCGGCGACACGATTCGGCGCAACGTTTTTTACAAGGCGAGCCGGGCCGTTTTCATCGGCGGAGGACGCGACAATTTCGTGCAGAATAACGTTTTCATCGAGTGCTATCAAGGAATCGCCCTTGACTCCCGCGGGATGACGTGGAAGAACTGGAACGTCGCCGGGGGCGGTTGGAATCTCGAAGAAAAAGCGGAGCAATTGAATTACAAAAATCCGCCGTGGAGCGAACGGTACCCGAAACTCGCGAAAATCATGGAGAACATGCCGCAAGCGCCGCTCGGCTGCGTCTTCGAGAAAAACGTCATGATCGACTGCAAACAGTGGATCAATCTCGACGACAACGTGCTGAAACTCCTTGCGAGAGACGACATCGAGGACAACGTCGTCGTTTTCGACAACCTCGTCGTTGAAAACGACGTCAAGAGCGGCGATCCGAAACTTCCCGAGAAGGAAAAAGCGGAACAAAAATACTTGATGAACACCGATCCCGGTTTCGTCGACGTCGCCAACAATGACTTTCGTTTCGTTCCCGGTTCGAAATTGCTCGATTCCCTGCCGAAAGGATTCGAAACGATTCCGTTCGATAAAATCGGAATTTACGTCGACGAATATCGAAAGACGAAATAGAACGGGAATTTCACCGGCGCCGTCGAACGATGTTTCACGGATGCCTTCCGGATGTGCGAGACGACTCGATTACGTCGCGGTGGTCGTTGACGGAATCCCTCGCAAACGCTTCGAAAAGCGACTGCCCCAGTTCGCCGGATTGGTCGAGCTCTTTGAGGAGCGTGATGAAATCGTCGACCAACTCGTCGAGTTGCCGCCGGTTTTTTGCACTGAATTGAAAAGCGACCAATGCGAAATCGCGAACCTCCCGGATATGAATCCGTCCGTTCGATGTGTTCACGCCAAAACCGTCGATCGTCGGTTCGACATTCCACCTCGCACGCAAACGGGGGATCAAGTCATCCAAGTCGCACCACGGGATCATCAGCTCCTGGGTCGCATGGCACGGCGGAATCGTTTTGCAGAATTCGCCGAACGTGATTGCGCTACGGGAAATATGGTCGATCAACCAACACATTCCCATGAAGGTAATGTAATGTCCGGCGGAGATGCGTGAAAAAACACGTCCGCAATGATCGAATCCGATGATGGCTCGCGTTCGTTGCATCGTTTGGAGAAAATCTTCGTGTTCCATCTTCGCTTGAACGGGAACTCCTCCGAGACGCCGAACTTCATCAAGGAAGAGTTCGGGAAAAATTCCGGTATGGATCACTTTTTCACCGGCGAGGCTCGACGCGAAACTCTGCAGCATCAACCAATTCTGTTCGTTAATGCTGAGCGGGGTGCCGAGAGCGTTGATGATCGTCAAGCATCCGGTGTCGCCGTCGATCGCGATTCCCATGTCGGCACGTCGGACTTCCACTTCCGTACAAAGCGTTTGGATCGATTCCGGATTCCGACAGAAAGGGACCAGTCCGCCGTACTGAGAATCGAGTTCGTCGTGAATCGCCTCGGCCACAATATGGGGAAAGACCAATTGAAGCGCCCGCCGGAACAAACCGGCCCAAGTGTCGTACAACGGATCGATCACGATCAACATCGGAACCTTGGGGGTGTCGAACCAATTTTCCTGTTGCCAGGCGATCCAATCGGAAACGGCGTCGCCGGATCGGCTTCGGCCTCGCGGCTTACAGGGCGGTTGCGCAAATTCTTTCAATGATTCCCGTTGAAGAACACGGACTTGTTCCTCTCGTTCCAAGGACGTTCCCGTGATATTCCAGCAAAGTCCGTTGAGGTCGCTCGGATGCTGAAATCCGGCGACATGTGCGTTGCCGGCCGTTTCGTGAACGAATATCGTAAACAATGCAATGATCAGCGGAACCTTGCCGATGTCGATGACGTCGATTCCTTCGTCGTTCAGTCCTTCGATGAGAGCGGCTTTATAGGTGACCGAACTGTCGCGTCCGTCCGAAGAGACGATGAACGATTTTGAAGTCGTGATCAATCGACCAAGCGAGCGTCCCCAACTCCGGTAAAGTTCCGGAGTCAGGTCGCTGTCGATGCGACCGACGATATGGTCGGCGCGATATATGGTTGTTTCCGGTTTTTTCATCGTTCGATCAGATAAGTATGTTCTTGAGAAGAGCGAGATGTCGTGCGATTATCTTTGACTATGTTTCCGGTTCGGCTTCGGGAAAGTCGAATCGACGCTCCTTGGCGACTTTACGCAGCTTCTGCAGCGCACGGGCTTCGATTTGGTGGACGCGCTCCTTGGAGACCCCCAACTCGATCCCGACTTCGTTCAGGGTTTGAACCTCTTGGGACGGACCGATGCCGAACCGTTTGACGATGATGTTTTTTTCCCGTTCGTCGAGTTCCTGTAACAATTGTTCGACCTGCGTTTCACGTTCCTGTTGCAGCCGCTCTTCAGTGAACCCATCGGATCGATTGTCGACGGCCGAGTCCCAGAACACGTCGTCGCCGACGAGAAAACGGTCGCGATATTTCTTTTCGGACGGAATTTTGCGGCCGAAATGATGGGTGATCGCCCACGTCAAATAGGTACTGAACCGGTTCCCCCGTCCGTAGTCGAATTTTTCGACCGCTTGCAACAGAATGAGGTTGCCGTCGCTGATCAAATCGATCAGATCGGAATAGACGCCGACGTACCTTTTGGCAATGGAAATGATGAGGCGGAGGCTGCCGACGACGATTCGTTTTTTGATCGCGACGGCTTGATCGTACAGGCTTTCAATGCGCGACATCACCACATCGTCGGGATGATTCGAATCGAGGTCGTTCCTCAACGTTGCCGCTTTGTACTTGAGGAAATTCATCTTCCGGAACATTTGGAGTTCCTCGGCGGCGTTTAGCATGGGGATGTTCTCGAAACCGACCATCTGCCAGGATGACGGCGATGCGGAACAAGGAAGAATGTTGCTCTTTGCCTTGCCGACAGGAACAAGACCGTCCCTTTCGTCTTTTTCGGTTGCGCAAAGAATGTTTTCGTCCGCGTCGGAGCGGTAGAACTCCATGTTCTCGATAAACCCGAGCGCAAATCCGTCGATTCGCTCGGCGCGAATCCGGCGGACGACGCGACGGATGTCGTCCGCCGTCCGGTTGAATTCCCGTGCAAGAACATCGACGGGAACATTCCGCCGAAATTCACGGTAAATTTTCAAGTCGGTTTCGTTGATCTCGAAAGCAGGATCCGTCATGACAAAAGAAATTCGTGCGATATACAAGCATCAGCGTGGGGTGATCTCTCGTTTCAAAAAAATACGGGCAAGTCGTGCTTCGTCATAATCGAGTTCTCCGGCAGCGGCGTCCACGGCGGATTTCAGGCGGAAATCGTCCGGTTCCGTGACGCCGCCGAGGTGAAACCAAGCGGCGATCTGCTCCAAACGTTCCGGGACGAAAAACCGTTCGGCCGATATTTCGTAACCGCTTTGCGACAGTCGCTCCAAATGGGAAACGATCGTTCCGGGCGTCAGGTTCCGGAGTTCCGCGATTTCCGTAACAGAACGTCCTTCCTCGAAAAGGCGTTGCGTCTCGAAAAGAGTCGGCGTGCCGTCCCGATGTTCCGGCTCGATGGCGGGAACCGTCGTCGCGGCGGGAAACGGATGCCGCGACCGCTCGACGTCCGTTGGATTTTCGTCGCAAATTCGACGGATCTCCGCGAGAAAACGCCTCCCGTAAGATTCCAGCTTGCGGAGTCCGACGCCGTTGATCCGCAACATCTCGTTTTCGTCGCGCGGAAGATAGAGCGACATTTCCGTGAGCGAGCGGTCGGAAAACACGATGTACGGCGGCAGGTTCGCGCTTTGGGCGATTTCCGTGCGCAGGGTGCGGAGCGATTGAAAAACCTGTTCGCCGAACGGTCCCAATCCGGCAACCGGGACGTTCAAACCTCCAGAGGCGGCCGAAATTTTATCGCTGCGTTTTTTCGGTTTTTCCTGTTGCTTGACCATCTGGAACGTCTTTCGTCCCTTCAGGATGGCCCGGGCGGCGTCCGTCAGTTTCAGCGTCGGGCGCTCCGGGTCGGCAATGTCGAGAATCTTTTGCGCGAGGAGCGAATCGACGACGACACGCCAATAGGATTTCGGTCGATCCTTGCCGACGCCGTAGGTCGGGAGCTCGTTGTGACGAAAATCGCGAATCTTTTCCGTGTCCGCTCCGGCGACGATGTCGCAAACGTGAACCGCCCCGAATTTTTCGCCGGTCCGGTAAACCGCGGAGAGGATTTTTTGTGCGGGAATGGTCGCGTCCTCCCGTTCGATTTCATCGGCGCAGAAATCGCAGCCGCCGCAATTCGGTTCCGGATATTGTTCGCCGAAGTATTCGAGCAGCCCCGAGCGGCGACAACCGTCGTATTCCGCGAATCGGATCATCTGTCGTAGCTGGGATTTCGCGACTTCCCGGGCGGCGGGATCTTCGATTTCGTCGGCGAATTTGTTCAACACGATGGAATCCTGCCGACCGTAAAACAGCACGCAACGAGCCGGTTCGCCGTCCCGTCCGGCGCGGCCGGTTTCCTGGTAATACCCCTCGATATTCTTCGGCAAGTCGCCGTGAACGACGAATCGGACGTTCGATTTGTCGATCCCCATGCCGAACGCGATTGTTGCAACGATAATCGAGCATTCGTCCCGCCGGAACGCTTCCTGCGCGGCGTGCCGGTCTTCGTCGGACATCCCGGCGTGGTACGCCCTCGCTGAAAAACCGTACGATTGCAGCATCGCGGCGGTTCCCTCGACTTTTTTGCGGCTCGTCCGATAAATGATCCCGGATTCTCCTTTCCGTGCAGAAACAAAACGGCAAAGTTGGTCCTCGACTTTTTGTTTCATTTCGACCCGATAAAACAGGTTCGGTCGATTGAACGATGCGCGGGTCAGGTGGGGTTGTCGCAACTTCAAACGGTTGACGATATCCTCGGCGACTTTCGCCGTCGCCGTTGCCGTGAATGCCGCGATCGGAACGCCGGGGAATTCGTCGACGATCCGCGAGAGGGCAAGATAATCAGGACGAAAATCATGTCCCCATTCCGAAATGCAATGCGCTTCGTCGACGGCGAAGAACGCGATTTTCAACGTCTTGAGCCGATCGATGAAATGTTCCGAATTGAACCGTTCCGGCGAAATGTACAATAAATCCATCTCACCGCGGCGGAGAGCGGAGCCGACGTCGTTCCGTTCCTGTGCGGAAATCGAACTGTTCAGCGTTCCGGCTGAAAGTCCGTTGGCCCGCGCGGCGTCGACTTGATCCTTCATCAACGAGATGAGCGGCGAAACGACGACGCAAACGCCGTCCAAAAGCCTCGCCGGGAGTTGATAGCAGAGCGACTTTCCCCCCCCGGTCGGCATTACGGCGAAGACGTCGTTGCGGTCGAGGATGGCCCGAACGATCCCTTCCTGGTGCGGTCGGAAAGAGTGGAAGCCGAAAATTTCGGCAAGCGTTTCGATGACGGGAAAAATCGGGGACATGATTACGAGCCGGGGGGGGCGCCCCCCACGGGGGGGATAGTATGGTGGGGGGTA
>JAVBPI010000233.1:0-30406 GCA_031549705.1 Thermoguttaceae bacterium | reverse complement strand
GGGTGAAACCGCTTCGAGTCGTGATGCGGCGGCGAACCTTTTGAAGAACTTCTTCAAAGGAGGACGGTAGTAGTCGAGAGTGGATAGTTGAGAATTGAGAGTGAAGACGCAAGCGATAATCCCCACTCTCAACTTTCCACGATCCGCTTTTCTTCCCCCCTACAATCTGCACATCCGTACCAACCCGGCTCTGATTGATGGAACGGTATCGATTTTTTCAGTTCTATCGTTTTTCGGAGTCAACATTCGGGTAGGGATTATTCGATGAATACCTTTGTAGGAAAGGATTCCTGCCTGGTACGTCAACGGACTTTCGCTAGGGATGGTGGAAGAAACCAGCGACGTGTGCATTCCGTTAGGAATGCATCGCGATTCAGGACCAATCCACAAGGAGACGGGGGTGCTTCCCCTCGTAGTTCTGGGTTATCTCCTTACTGGTTTCCCTTTTGGTTCCAATCACGAACCGGTTTTGAGGGGCGCGACATGAGGTCGCGCCCCTTTTTTTATTGCGCCGCCGTCAACAAAAACCGGAAGGGATCGCAGCACACTGACGGTCGGCGCCGATTTCCGTCATGACGCTGCGCTCCCTTTCGGCTTCTATCTTGCTTGACGTTGCGGTTTGTTCGAACAATTCGTTCGAATCTTGAAGAAATTTCACGATTTCTTGAAAGGTTTCCCATCGACCCACGCCACAAGCCGATTAATTTGCGTATAATGAATAGAAGAATTCCGCTTGCGTTGAAGCCGCGAAGCGAGTTAGAAAGCAAGAGGTGCAGAAATGAATATACCCCACATGATGACTGCTTTGTGCTGTTCCGTTGCCGTTCTTCTTGGAACCATGTCGGCGGACGCATGTTCGTGCAATCAAAACCAACCGCGTTCCGTCGTTTCGGCTCCGGTTGTATCGGTTGCGCCGACCGTGTCGGCTTCGCCGGTCTCAACCGCCGTTTCCTATACGCCGCCGAGTTATTCGACGTTCCCGTCAGCGACCACCCTATCGGCGATTCCGAGTTCGTCGACCATTCAAACGGTCTCGTATTTGTCGACGCCGGCGTCGGTCCCGACGTTTGCGACTTACGATCCGTTGCCGGTCTCCACGACGTTGTCGGTCCCGATCCGTGTCAGCCGCCCGATCGGTGAAACGGTCGAAGCATTGTCCACGACGCCGATCACAACCTATTATTCAGCGCCGGTTCGAACGTCGATCGAAGAGGCGTCCAACTCGATCTGTTCACCATCGTCGACGATTTCGATTTCCACGGTCCCGGCCGCGACGATTCCGGCTGCGACGGTTTCGTCAACGATCATTTCGTCGCCGACGACGATTTCCGTCTCCCGGATTTCGGCAGCGACAACCATCTCCAGCACTTCAGAAACGATTTCAAAACCGTTGACGTCGCTCAAGGTTTCGCCGGACGTCGTGTTGCCCGTCGCATCAGATACCGTTTCGATCGCGGCCACGACGAAATCGGTGAGTCCGCGTGATTCCGTGGCGGCAACCGTTTTGAACGCGGAAAAACCGCTCTCCAAGAAAGAGCTCCCTGCGACGGCTTCCGATTCATCCGCCACGGCAATTCCCGCCGTGAAAAAAGAACTTGCCGCGAAACCGGTCGCTGAAATGCCGAACGGCTCCGAACCCCAGGAAAAGTCGCCGAGTAAAAAAGACGACGCTGGTGTGGTGCTGATTCCGCATCCCGCCGCCGGGGCAACAAAAACGCCGACGATTTCCGACGCTGAAGTGGACGCCATGAAAAACGCGATTGCTTCGTCCATCGAAAACTCCGCCGGAAAAAAACAGTTCGATCCGAAAGCAAAAACGGCTGCGAAGCCCGTTGATGAAACAAAGTCGGCCGACGCAACGAAACCGTTCGACGATATTGTTGCAACGGAAAAAGTTCCGCTGAAGCCGTTGGCCCGCCGAGGGGACGATACCACGGCGTTGATGCTGCCGGGAATTCCGGCAACGGCTCCGATGCCGGATGCCGACTCGATTCCGACACTCAAGCCGGAGCCGTCACAGCCGGTACCGATGTTGCCAACCCCGCCGCCGCCGATGGTCCCCGAACTTTTGGCGAAACCGTCGGAAACGGCGACCACGGAAACGGTTGCCGTCGATTCGAAACCAACCACGATGGATGACAACAGCATTGTTTCCGTGTCGGTTGCCAAGCCGGCATTGCCGGAACTGACGCCTAAATCGGATATTTCCGATCATGCCGTTGAAACGGTTCGCGGACAAGCACCGTCGTACAGTCCGTTGGACGACATCGGCTCCAGGCCGCCGAACCCGCAAGGGGTAATCGCCGATCCGTCCGCCCTTCCGGAGAAGCTGACCGAGTCCCCGAAACCCGATCCGGCGCTTGCCATGGATTCGCTGTTCGATAATCCTCCGATCACGACACCGGGAACGGTCGCGCGACCGCCGCAACCGCTCAAGGCGCAACAATGGACCAACAGCATCCTGTTGATTACGACACTCGGCGCTTTGGGAGCGTTGATTTACGCTTTGGCGATGGCTTTCGATTACCACAGCCGATGGATGCAGTCGTTGACGACACAGAATAATCGTTTGTCGTTTACGTTTGATGGTGCTGCCGAAGGACTTGCCCCGACGGAAGATACGGATCTTTACGTCGATCCGTACATCAATCCGTACGGCGGTTATCCCCGCTTCAGCGATCCGTTGGACGTAACAAAAGCCTATTGACGTAAGAAAGGCTGGAGACCGGAGGAAGAAAGCGATCGATGGTCGCCAAACTCCGATATCCGAACGCCGTTCGGTTGCCTCCAGCCTTAAGCCTCCAGCCTGTAAATCCCATGTCCCAACTTTCACCGTTTGATCGTTTACGAACGTCCGCTGCGGCTTATCAGGAATCCTGCACGCTGATTGCGGCGGCGGAATTGGATCTTGCGACGAAAATTCTGGAACGCTCCAATCGGGCAACGGCGGATGAACTTGCAGCGGTTCTCAATGCCGATCTCCGTGGAACGACCGTGCTGCTCGACGCCATGGTCGGACTCGGATATTTCACGAAGTCCGCAGACGCCGTCTATTCCGTCGCAGAACCGTTCGTTGAGTTTTTGGACAACCGCAATCCGAAGACGTTCATTCCGATGCTCCGGCACATGGGAACCTGTATCCGAACCTGGACGCAGCTTGCGTGGGTCGTCCAATCGGGAACTCCTGCACAAAAACAGAGCAGCATTCTCGGACCTCTCGAAGACAACGTCTCGTTCATTTTGGCGATGAATTCGATCGGTCGATTACTGGCCTCGCCGGTTTTTGCGGAGATCAAAAAAGCAGGCATCTTGACGGGTGCATTTCGGTTCATCGACATCGGCGGCGCGTCCGGAACATACACGTTGGCGATGCTGGAAGCGTTTCCGGAATCGACGGGAACGATTTTCGATCTCCCCGTCGGGATTCAGGAAGCGAGAAAACGGTTCGTCGAAACGCCGTTGTCTCCTCGCGTTTCGTTCGCCGAAGGGGATTTTTATCGGGACGAATTTCCGAACGGTTTCGATTTCGCCTGGATCAGCGCGATCATTCACCAGCACGGGAGGAAAGAGAGCCGCGATCTTTACGCCAAGGCGTTTCGGGCCCTGAATTCCCAAGGCAAGGTCGCCGTCCGCGATTTCGTGATGAATCCCCAACGAACCGCTCCGGAAGCGGGAACGCTTTTCGGAATCAACATGCTCGTCAACACGAAGACCGGCATGGTGTACACGTTCGACGAGATCCGTGAAGACCTCGAGTCGGTCGGCTTTGTTAACGTTCGCCTCGCCGTCCCCTCCGACACGATGTCCGCCGTTGTCGTCGCCGAAAAACCTTGACATGGGTTTGGGGGGTTGAGTTTCGGGAAAACCCGCCTGCGTCTTCCATAACCCGACACCGAAAACCTGGTCCCCCTCTTACGATGAACCATCAAACGCTGATCCGTGATCTTGAAGCGAATATTTCCAAAGCCGTCTTCGGCAAGCGCGACGTCATCCGCCGCTGCCTGGTCGCGTTGTTCGCCTCGGAGCATATTCTGTTGGAAGACGTTCCCGGCGTCGGCAAAACGCTGATCGGCCAGGCAATCGCCAAGAGCATTGCGGGGACGTTCCACCGGATCCAGTTCACGCCGGATCTTTTGCCGGCGGATATCGTCGGAAGCAACATTTTCAACACGCAAAAGCACGAGTTCCAACTCTCGCGGGGACCGATCTTTACGAACATTCTCCTTGCCGATGAAATCAATCGTACGACGCCGCGCACCCAAAGCGCCATGCTCGAAGCGATGAACGAACAACAGGTTTCCATCGATGGGATCACCTATCCGCTCCCGAAGCCGTTCATGGTGATCGCCACGGAAAATCCGATGGAATACGAAGGAACCTATCCGCTCCCCGAAAGCCAGCTCGACCGGTTTCTGTTGCGCATCTCCGTCGGCTATCCGGACCGCGAGAACGAGATGAACGTGCTGCGAACGCACCAGACGGCACGGCCGATCGACGCGTTGACACCTGTTCTTTCCTGTGAACAGGTCGCCGGAATCCAACATGCCGTGTCGCAAGTCCGGGTCGATGACACGATTAACCGTTACATTTTGGACATCGTGGACGCAACCCGCCGGAGCGATGAGTTGCTCGTCGGCGTCAGTACCCGAGGCGCGATCGCCCTGAGTCGTGCGGTTCAAGCGCAAGCGCTTCTCGAAAACCGGAATTTCGCGGTTCCCGACGATGTAAAATCACTCGTCGTCGGCGTGCTTTCGCACCGGGTGATGTCGAAATCGTTTTCGCACGGAAATCAACGGCAAACCGCCGAAGCGCTCATTGAACGGATCGTCGAATCCGTCGACGTTCCCGTTTAGTTCGCTTCGATCTTGAGATTATCGACGTAAAACACGGTTCCGTTATCGCCGAAGGAGCAGAAACCGAACCAATCGACGCCGAACATTTCGCGAGAACAGGGCAACTCGACGGTTTGCGGCTCCTTGTCGGGAAGTGTAATTGTCAACGTGAATTTATCGGGAGCATTTTTCAGGTCGAGTTTCGTGTCGACGCGGAACCATTTTCCGTGCGGAATGTCGAGGATCGGTTTTCCGAGCGACAGGAGCTTGCCGTCGGCGGATACTTGGAGGAACGGTCCGCTACCGAAACCGGGACGTGAACTCACCCAGTCCCGAACTTCGAACGTCGGCTTGGCTCCTTTTTCGATGCGCCAATCGAACGACGCCGAAACGATTTTGTCCCGATAATGAATTCGTTGATAAACATGAGGATCCCACGACCGCGGTGCGTCGGCACCTCTGACGAATTTGAGTGATTTCTTGCTTCCGTTCGCACCGGTTTCATCGGTAATCGTTACGGAGCATTCTTTCGCCGCTTCGACGAGGAGTTCGGGAATCCATTCGTCGGCGTCGAAATTATCGAAGGTTTCGTTCAGCGCAAAGGCGGCATGCAACGGAGCAGGTTTCGGTCCCGCCGTAAATGCGGCCGGAACCGGGGGCAAGCCGTCGATTGTCGGTGTTTTAAAGGGATTTCCCGGTTTGGCCCATGTCAAGTTGCTATGAAATCCGCATGTAATATTGAGGACCGGACCGATTCGTTTCGATAAATCTTTCAATTTGAAATTTCGTTGCGCAGGATTTTCAAAGTCAGGATCGGCGAATACGGCGTCGGGTTCCCGGTTCCGTTTCCATTCCTCAAGCGATTTGTCACCGGGAAATCGGAGCTTTTCCGGTTCCGTCGTCCGCCAATAAATATTCCCCTTCATGATCGCCTTGTCGTCGAAACAATCGGCTTCGACCAGGTTCGGCGACGACCAATAAAAAATATTCTCCTCGAACGTTATCGGTCCGTTCACGGCGGGACGACTAAGCCGGATTTGTCCCTCTTCGCCGAAAGCGAAAACATTGCGTCGAACAACATTATCCGTTCCGTAATGTTGATGCAGTCCCGCGTTTTCCGTATCGTAAACGAGATTTTGTTGCACAAGAATATCCCGACTCGATTCGTCGAGATAAATTCCGTAACCGCCGCCGGTCATGGAATGAACGTCATGAATCTCGTTGGCGGACAACACGGTTCCGGGACTGTGTCCGAGCGTATAAATTCCCCCCATATCACTGAGAACCCCTTGCCCGATTCGGTAAACGTGATTCGCGGTGATCGTATTGTGATGAGCCGGACTGAAACTCGGACTCCAATTCCATCCGACGGAAATCGCCGTGTAATAGAAGTCGTAAATATTGTTCTCGTCGATTTTATTGAACGACGAATTTCCGATCCAAACACCGATGGAGTCCGGATGCAACCGACCGCCGTGTGCAATGGTGTTCGCGGAGATGCGACAGTCCGTCGCCCAATGTTTTCCATCCTTCTCTCGGCCCCAATCGGTCGTTCCGATCTTCACGCCGCCGCCGCCGAGATCGACCAGCTCGCATTGCGACACGGAACACTCCCTGCATGCCTCGCCGAAATCGACGCCATAACATCCTGTATGCCGAATCACGCAACCGGCGAGACCGATCTTTTGCGCAACGGTTACGGTAATCGCTCCGTCGAGCGGCGTTGCGGCTTGCGGAAATCCTTGTCCTTTTGCGGGCATGACCCATGCCGTGTGGGCGAACGCCAAACCGTTGAACAAAACGTTTTCGACGTATTTATCGTTTTGTAAATCGCCGTTGATCGAAACGAGGCGTGTCAAGAACGGAGCGACGACGACCGCTTTGTTCATGTCCTCGCCGGGCGTGGCGAGATACGTCAGTACGCCGGTTTTGCGGTCGAGATACCACTCGCCGGGTTCGGTAAGCGCTTCGTAAACGTTCACGATCCGGTACGGCGTTCCTTTTTTCAGTTGCGCTTGATCCCAACTGTGCGTTCCCGCCGTGAAGACGACCCGTTTGCGGACGTCGTCGACATCCTTGACGCGGAGATGGTCCATCGTCCAATGATGGAACGATTGAACTTCAATATCGTTCAGATTTTTCCAATCGCTTCGGAACGGGGCGTCGCCGAAGAAGAACCGGTCCGGATGCGATTTCGGTTCCGCCGGTTGAATCGCCCGGTGAATCGTGAAATATCCGTTCTTCGGCAATGTTGCACGAAAACGTCGTTGGTCGTTGACGAATAATTGCTCGAAATACCATTTCCCCTCGGCGACATCCTTGACGGTGGTTTCCCATCGGCCCGGGGCGACTTCTTTCCAACCGGTGATCGGGCGGCCGCCGCTGATGGTCGGCGTCTCATCTTTGTACGCCGAGAATGTCGTGTTCGAGTCCTGCGGTGTCAGTGCGAAGGTTTGCGGCAACCAATAAGTTCCGCCACGGAGCACGATCATGATCGGTTCCGTTACGCGGACGGCTCTTGCGGCGTCCCTTGCTTTTTCAAGTGTTGCGAACGGAGCGGCTTCCGTTCCGGCGGCGGAGTCGTTTCCGTTCGGCGCAACGTAAAATGTTTGGCCGACGAGCGGCGTACAAAAAAGCATGAACAACAACGAGCGGAGAATCGTCGGCATGGTTTTCGTTTGTTAGCCGCGTCGGCCTCCGACGCGATTTTACCATGACAGCGCGTCGGAGGCCGATGCGGCTAGGGGGCGTTTAATCTTTCGCGGGAGGCATCCAGGGAACGCGGCCCCCCTCTTGGATTTGACGGTACAATTTCATTCCGACTCGTTGGAATTCCTGTCGCGATTTTTGGGCCATGTCGGTCGTCTCCAACGGATCGGCGTTCAGGTTGTAGAGTTCCAGTTTCGAAAACGGCGTATTTTGAAGGATCTTCCAACCGTCCACATCGATCAGCGCGTTGCTCGACTTCATGCCGAAGTACGGCGACGCTTCATGTCGGACAAAATAAAGGGAGCGTTTCGGCATCGCGGTTTCCTTGCCGGTCAACACGTCGAGTAAACTGAGGCCGTCGATTCGCTGCGGAAAAATTCTACCTCTTGCTGTTTTCAAATCGACTCCGGCGACTTCCAACACGGTCGGATAAAGGTCCATCGAAACACCTTCCGCTTCGGAAACCGTTTCGGGATTGATTTTGTTCGGCCAACGGGCAAGGCAGGGCACGGCAAGGCCCCCTTCGTACATCGTTCCCTTGCCGTCGCGATGCGGGCCGTTGAACGCTTCCGTGTTCAGCGGGCCGCCGTTGTCGCTCAGGAAGAAAACAAGCGTGTTCTTGTCGAGGTCGGTTTCCTTCATCGTTTTCAGCACTTTGCCGACTCCGGCGTCCATGTGTTCGATCAGTGCGATCAGCTTGGCCCGCTTTTCCGTAACGCCCGGCTCACGCTGTTTGATCCGTTCCAAAAATTCCGGCGGCGGCTGGATCGGATCGTGAGGCGCGTTGTACGCTAAATAGAGGAAGAACGGTTTGTCCTTTTTTACGGCACGTTCCTTGAGATAATCGCAGGCCCAATCCGTGAACAAATCCGTGGCGTGTCCTTCCGGATCGATCTCCTCGTCGTTGAGCCGCATGTAATTGATTCCATGACGCCGGTGGTTCCCATAGTCCTCCATCATGTCGCCGAGGAATCCATGAAAGAAGTCGAAACCACGCCGGTTCGGAAGGTTCGGGCTCTCCAGTCCGAGATGCCATTTTCCGACGATCGCGCTTTGATACCCGACTTTTCGTAACGCCTCGGGGAGCGTCGCCAGATTTTGCGACAGGAATCCGCTCGATTCCGGTTCGTTCGTTCGAATCACGCCGGGAACGCCGGCACGGTCGGGATACATGCCGCTCATGATCGCGGCACGGGACGGCGAACAGACCGAACTGTTCGCACGGAATTTCGTGAAGCGCATCCCGTCCTTCGCCAACGTGTCGATGTTCGGCGTCTTGATGTTCGGGCCGCCGTAACAACTCAGATCCCCCCAGCCGAGGTCGTCGACCAGGATGATCACGACGTTCGGCCGCATGGCTTCGGCGGCGACTACGCCGACATTGTTGCACAAGAATAGGCCGAGACACAAAACGGGGAGCACGAGTCGTTGCGGCATGGCGAGCCTGGGGAGAAGGGTGTCCGGGGACTACGCGGCGCTTCGTCCCCGGCTCTTGAGGGGAAAGATGCAACACCGATCAGTCGGCGAGGGCTTTCACGAAGATGTTCTTGAACATTGGAATGCTCTTCGGATCGTGTTGCTGCAAATTGAGGTAGCCTTTTTGGCTGATCCGTCGTGTCGCTTCGGAAATCGGACCTTGCGGACCTTCTTTTTCCCGCGGATCGACGTAGGTGTAAAGCGTCGTTCCATTGACGCGAACCTGTAACGTGTTTTTCAGGCAGATAATGTGCAGCGTGAACCATTCGTTGTCGTTGTGCGCGGCTTGGGGAAGGTTGACGATGTTCCAAATGCTTCCCGTCTTGATCGGATCTCCATGGGTCGCGTTGATCTGCACCTCAAAACCGCTGGTCGGCCAACTGCCATCCTGCCATTGCGACTTGACGAAGACGCCGGAGTTTCCCCCTTCACTGATTTTGACGTCCATCATCACTTCGAAGTTCTTGAACTCCTCGTTCATGTAATAGAGGTTATTTTTGTTGCCGAAACCGACGATACAGCCGTCTTCAATTTTGAAACCGTCATATTTTTCGTTCGATTTCCAACCGTCGAACGTTTTTCCGTCGAAGATCGATTTCCAACCTTGCTCTTTCATTTCGTCGGTCAACTCGGCGGCGACCACGGCGGAAGCGAAACTCAGGGCGGCAAACACAAACAAAACCGAGGCGATACGTTTCATGGGGGTCCTTTCGTGAAAAAATGGGTATTGGGTTCGGGTGTTGACATACTCACACCCTCGTCCCAAGTCCTTGAGAATTGGCACGTTGCCCATTCTCAAAACGGAGATTTGCGCCGGCAGGACCGGAAGCGAAGCGACCATCCTGCGTGTTGACACGACGAGCGGAAGCTCGATCAAAGGCCCAGCCGCGCTGGGTTACGCTTTTTTAATCAGCTCACGGATATAATCGACCGATTGCGTTAAACCGGGGAGCGGATTCTTTTCGTCCGCTTCGTATTCGAACGAAACGACACGGTCGTATCCGATCTCCTTCAGGGCGTCGATGTATCCGGCGAGGTCGAGAACGCCTTTGCCGCAAATACAGGTGTTTCCCTTCGGCGACTTTTCGGTTTCGTCCTTGATGTGCAGATCAAGGAGCCGGTCCGGATACTTTTTGATCATTTCGATGGCACTGACGCCGAACCGTTCGGTATGGCCGACGTCCATGCAGAGTCCGATTCGTTTGTCGAGATTGCCGATCTTTTCCATGATCGAATCCGGCGTCGGGTACTGCTTGTCACCGGGGCCGTGATTGTGGATCGCAACGCAGATATTCGTTGCCTTCACCTTTTCCTCGACGAGCGGCAGCAGCTTTTCCGCAGGAACGCCGACAATCGTGTTCATTCCGGCGGCCTTGGCGTATCGGAAGGCGTTTTCAACATCTTCCGGCTTGCCCATATAAACGGTTCCGCAGCCGTAGAGCGTGATTCCCGCATCCCGACATTCTTTCGCGGCGGCGGCGCATTCCTCGTCGGTCGCCTTCAGCGGAAGATGGAAATCCTTGAAGCAGATGTATTTCAGGCCGGCTTTTTTCGTGTCTTCGAGCGTCTGTGCCCGGTCGAACTTTCGGAACGTGTACGACGCCACGCCGAGCTCGAACTTGATTTTTCCACTGGCCGAAGGTTCCGCGGCAAAAGAAATCCGGGGAAGCAGCGAGGCGGTCAGACCGACGGTTGCCGCCGTTTGAAGAAATTGTCGACGCGATAGAGACATGGTTGGCTCCGAAAAGTATTGTAGAATTACCACAAACGATCCTTTGAGAATCTTCGATTCGACGGTGATTGTCAAGAGGCGCGCAAAAAAACCTTGAACGATTGAACCGTTCAAGGTGAGATATTGCGGACACGGCGTACCGGCTAAATAGGGAAAGAATTACGCGGTTCGGTCGACGAAACCGCCGCCGGAAACGCCCGTTTCCTGAGCGGGAACCCGTTTGTAGGTCGGCTTTCCCTGACCACGAGTCGCCACAATTTCAAGCATTTGCGTCAGGTGAATGATCGATTTTTGCGTCATCACCCAATTCGTCAGGTTGAGGTTTCGAATCAGGCGGCTCCGAAACACCGCTTCATCGACTTTGCGGCGTACGTCGGGGTTGCCGGGGAAAATTTGTCGGCTGAGCGTTTGGATCGAATCGCTTGCTTTGCCGATCTTTTTCGCCGCCGCGAGAATTTCCTCCCGCCGCTTCACGCAACGGTCGAGATAAGCCAGGATATCTTTTTCTTCGGTTGCGATCTGGCTCAGCCCTTCCCGATCCGGCTTGACGAGCAAACGCTGTTTCTTCGTCAGGACGGCGATTGCCTGCTCCTGAACCGCCGATATTTCTTCGAGGAATTGTAGGATGTCGCGTTCCATGGGGATTCACATTTTCGAGGTCAACATTGATGATCGTCCCAATATCTTTGGGGCGATTACTTGTTTCTTGCCGACAAGGACGGAAAATTCGGCAGTATCGTCATCATCGGCACTTCCGGCGTCCCAAGTCAAGCGGAAGCCGAATTCCCCCCTGTTTTTTTCCAATTTCGCTGTTATAATGTCGCGGCTTTATGTGAGATTCTTGAGTCGCCGAAACCGACTGTCCGGCGGCGGATCACACGGCAACATCGTTGATTTTTCCCGGTATTGAAAACATTCTTTCTCTTCTGAAAGGGGCTTCGATGCGTTTGGAATTGGACCTGAGTTCTTACGGCATCCATGTCAATCGCGTTCTTCGGAACGCCGCTCCGGCGAGACTTTACGAAGACGCCATCACGCGTGAACACGCCGCGGTGACGTCGGCGGGAGCGCTGATCAATAGTTCCGGCGAAAAAACGGGCCGCAGCCCTAAAGATAAACGTATCGTCAACGATCCGGCCAGCGAAAAGGATATTTGGTGGGGCGCCGTCAACATGCCGATGGACGCCGAGGATTTCGACGAAAGCAAGATGCGGGCGATCGACTATTTGAATACACGTGATTTGCTTTACGTCGTCGATGCTTTCGCCGGTTGGGATCCGAAATATCGCCTGAAAATCCGGATTATCTGCTGCCGTGCCTATCACGCGCTGTTCATGCACAACATGCTGATTCGACCGACCGCCGAGGAACTCCTCGAATTCGGCGAGCCCGACTTCGTGATTTATAATGCCGGACAGTTCCCCGCGAATCCTCGGCAGGACGCCATTACGAGCAAAACGAGTGTCGCACTCTCGTTTGAAAAGAAGGAATTCGTGATTCTCGGCACGCAGTACGCCGGTGAAATGAAGAAAGGGGTCTTTACGATCATGAACTACCTCATGCCAAAGCAGAACATGGTCTCCATGCACTGCTCGGCGAACGAAGGGGAAAAAGAGGATGTTTCACTCTTCTTCGGCCTCTCCGGGACCGGTAAGACAACACTTTCGACCGAACCGAATCGGAAACTGATCGGCGACGATGAACATTTTTGGACCGATCAGGGAATCGTGAACATCGAGGGGGGATGCTACGCGAAATGCATCAACCTCTCACCGGAAAGCGAACCTGAGATTTTCAAGGCGATCCGCTTCGGAACCGTTTTGGAAAACGTCGTTTACGACGACCAGACCCGAATCGTCGACTTCGACGACAAGTCGGTGACGGAAAACACCCGGTCGTCGTATCCGATCGAGTTCATCCCGAACATCAAAAAGCCGTGCATGGGGGGGCACCCGAAGAATATCGTGTTCCTCTCCTGCGACGCTTTCGGTGTGCTCCCGCCGGTTGCGGAGTTGACACCGGAACAGGCAATGTACCATTTCATCAGCGGATACACGGCGAAAGTCGCCGGAACCGAGATGGGTGTCAAGGAGCCGCAAGCGACGTTCTCCGCGTGCTTCGGAGCGGCATTCCTCGTTTGGCATCCCGCGAAATACGCCCAGATTTTGGCCGAAAACATGAAAAAATACGGTTCGAAAGCCTGGCTCGTCAACACGGGCTGGAGCGGCGGACAGTACGGCGTCGGCAAGCGACTTTCGATCAAATATACCCGCGCGATCGTCGATGGGATTCACAGCGGCGAACTGGCGAAGAGTAAGAAGGAAACCGACCCGATTTTCGGTCTCGCCATGCCGACCGAATGCGCGAATGTTCCGAAGGAAATCCTGAATCCGAAGAACGTCTGGAAAAACAAAGAGGAATATGACCGCTTGGCGATGTACCTTGCCGGTTTGTTCAAACTGAATTTTTCGAAGTTCGAAAAGGACGCCCCGGAATCGATCATTAAAGCCGGTCCTCTGAAGTTCGAAGACCTTTCCAAGAAGGGGATCAAACTCGACGATCTGGGAGGTTGATCGTTGCGTCAGGCGAAGAAGAGTCGGGCCCACAGGTCCCGGCTCTTATGTGTTGCCGTTTGTTAAAAGAAAATAGGTATCCACTTGACTCAACCAAGCCGTTTTTTGAGGTGAAATGTTGTCTCTCACAAAGGCACGAAGGACACAAAGAGCTTGAATTCACGTCCTTTGCGAGCTTTGTGCCTTTGTGAGAGACTCTTCATTCATCGTTTTCAGTTGACAAGTTGATTGAAGTGGATACCTATTTAAAAGAATGTCAACGGCTCGTCGGGGTTGCTGCGGTCGAGCCGAATCGCGGTGCGACCGTTGAGGAGATCATCAAGCTGATTGCCGACGAACTTGGCCCGCCAACCGTACAGCAGACGTGGTTTGATTCCTTCGGGAAGCGTTCCGGATTCGGCGGCGATCAGTTCCCGAACGTCACTGGGACCGCCGATCAACTGCTGTGAGAGATGGTTCCGCTTGCTGATCGAGCAGAGTGCGGAAAAAAGGAATTGCGACATTACGGTGTATTGCGGAAACGACATCCGCTCCGAAATCCCCGGCAGCTCTTCCGCCGGTAACTCTAGGGCGTGCTGAACCGCGGCACATAGTTCCGGCAGAATTCGGTGCAAATCCCCCCGCTGGAGCCCTCGAACGTCGGCGATCCGTTCCGGATCGGCGGTTCCCCTTTTGGCCAGTTCGACCAGTAAATCGTCCCGTAGCACACGGCTGGCCGGTTGATTGCACTTTCTGGCATGGTTCTCCCGCCAAAACCACAGGTCGCGGAGAATCGCCAGTTCGCGTGGTTTCAAGCCGGAGCTCTTTGCCGTATTCCGCCATCGAGGGGTTTCGAAATCCGTGCGATGTCTCGTTTTGATTTCGTCCATTTCCTCATTGAACCACGCCAGTCGGCCCTGTTTCGAGAGCCGCTCCCGCAGAATTCGCGATATTTCTTCGAGGTGCCGAACGTCGCCGAGCGCGTAATCGATCTGCCGGGAAGTCAGGGGGCGTTTATTCCATTCAGTGCGTGCTTCCGCCTTGGAAATGCCGAATCCCAGAACTTTTTCGAGGAGCGTTCGAAATCCGGCGGGAAACTCGATTCCGAGAAATCCCGCAGCAACTTGGACGTCGAAGAGTCGGGGGGGAATCTTGCCGATTCCCCGGAAGCAGAACTCCAACTCGCTGCGGCAAGCGTGAACGACGATTTCTCTTTTGCCGTCGCAAAAAAGATTCCAAAGCGGATCGAGGTTGCCGATGGCGATCGGATCGACGATCGCCAAGGTTCCATTCGCGGCGAGCTGCACAAGACAGAGCTGTGGTCGGTAACGCCCTTCCGAAATGAATTCCGTGTCGTAAGCGATGACCGGCGCGTGCTCCAAATGTCGAATGAGATTCGTGAGCTCCGCAGCGTTGGTAATCGTCAGGTGAGACATCGAAAAGCCGGAACGAGAAATGGTGCCGTACATGGAAAACAAGCGACCATTTTACCTGAAACCCGTACCGGGGGAAGATGGTAAGCCGACATGTGCGTCCGGTTTTTGCCGAAAGATTCCAAAAACCTGACGCTGCGGGGTGCCTTTCGCTTCCGGCCGCCATGAAATGCTTATTTTTTCGGAATGTGCTTTTCGGCAACCATTTTCTGGTATTCGAGGAAGGGGATTTCCTTGAATGTCCGCATCGATTCCGTCGCTTTTTCGATTCGTTGGCGATCGACATCGGCGAGGCGCCGGGAGATTTCGTGCTTGGATTCCAACTTCTCTTCTTTGGAGAGGATCAACTTTTTACCGTTCCGAAAGATCGAAACCTTGATGCTTTCCGGAAACCGATTTTTTTCACGAAGAATCCGGTTGACTTCCAGTCGTGCCATCAACGACGGATTCGAGTTTGTCCGTGTGTTCAAATAGCAGAGCCAATTGCAGAAGTCGAAATAGATTTTCGCCGTCTCGGCATCGGGAAACGGTTTCGTCGACAATGTGTAATCGATCCACGGGCTCTGAAGGGACATCAGGCCGGCGGCTTCGTCGAACTCCATGGTAAAGGTCGGCTTTGCCATGAAAGCGATGTATCCGTTTTTGTCCCCCTCCAGCGCTTTCTGTTGCAAACTGATTCGCTGGCGGGTTTCGGAGGCGGCGACACGAGTTTGAATACGCAACTCCTGATCGATCAGTGTGAAGGTGTCCCGTTGCGGATCGAAAAAAATGATCTCGCCGTTATCGCCGATGAAATCGTAAAACGCGCCGCCGATCAGGAACGTCGTGCTCTGGAGCGGCGGCGAATTTTCGAACCGTGTCTCGCTATCGACACGAAACGCTTCCGCTGCTCGACCGATAGAAAAACAGAACATGGAGAAAAAAATAAAAGCCGTAAAACAAAAAGAGAGAGGTCGCATGAATCCGTTCATTAGGGTGGGATTAGAAATCGTTCAGCCCGGTAATGTAAGTGTGACAATGGGGGCAGATATGATATCCCATGTCGATTTCCCGTTCGCAACTCGGGCACAGCTTAATGTGCGGCAGAGTCGCCGACGAGGCGGACGGCGAAGCGACGTGTTTGGCGTTCGTAGCGGCGGCAACGGTAGCGGCAGCCGCAGCGGCGGCAGCAGGTGGGACCGTTTTCTTCGGCGGCGCAATCGTGGTGCCCACTTTCGAAGCGGGAGGTGCTTCCGGTGTGCCAAGGATGTGCATGATCGCGCTTTCGGAGATCGCCGTCTGGTGCAGCACCGGAATGCTCACAGACGCCTTACAAACGGGACATTTTCCCGTCTTTCCCGCATTGGATTCCTTGGCGGTCAAATGGTGTCCGTTCGGACATTTCAATGAAATGGGCACGGTTGCCTCCTCTCCGATATCTGTTCAAAAAGGAACACTTCCAACACGAACTCCAATTGTCCTTATAACATATTGAATCATACACTCAGTCGCGAAAAAAAGAAACAGGTGGGCCCCCTTTTTTTGGGAAAATTTTCGTTTAGGGGATCGTCTCGACGACGTAGCGTGTCAAGGTTTCGAGCCGAAACAGGAGAGAACGCCGTCTTCGTCACCGATCACCAAACGGCCGTCGGCGACGGCGGGAGACGCGGTGATTTTGCCGGACGTCGGTACCGTTTCGAGAAGTTTTCCGTTGGAAAGCTCGAAAACATACAAATTCGTGTCGGCTGAAGTGATATAAACCCGATCCCCGACGACCACCGGCCCACCTTCGATGCGACTTTTTGTTCGATAATTCCAACGCTCTTCACCGGTTGCGGCGTCGAGAGCATGGACGGTTTTGTCGAAGCCGCCGAACACGACGAGTTCCCCTTGGCAAGCGGCGGGGCCGCGGAAGACTTGCTTCGCCGGGAATTTCCAAATGATTTTACCCTGTTTCCAGTCGACGGCGACGAATTCGTTCCCTTCGGTACCGAAAAACACGCGGTCTCCGAGCACTGCCGGAGTCGAACCGGTCGGTGCCTCCAGTTCGACTTGCCGCCGCTCTTTTCCCGTGACGAAATCGAGAACGTGAAATCGACTGTCGCAACCGGCGACGAATACGTTGTCGTCCACCACGGTCGGGAAACAACGGATTTGGTCTTTCATGTCGAACGTCCAGCGTTCCTTGCCTGTTGCGGCATCGCGGCAATACAGGTGTCCGTCCTCCGAAGCGAACAGCACTTTGTCGCCGACGACGTTTGGAGCGTTGTCGATGGTTGCATTCGTTTTGAACGTCCAACGCTCCTTCCCCGTTTGAGCGTCGACGGCGTGAAAGGTTCCATCCGTATCGCCGAAAAAGACAAGTTTGGAATCCGGGGCCGCGGGTTCCGGCTCGTAATACGACGCCGGAGCCAGCACACCGAGATCGAGCGGAAACTTCCAGCGGAGCTTGCCGTCTTTCAGGCTGACCGCAAGCAATCCCTCGTCGGTGGAGCCGACGAACACCGTGTCCGCGGCGATGATCGGCGACGCCTGGAAGCCCCCTTTTTCGACGCGATATTCCCAAAGTTTTTCCAGCTTGTCCGGCAAGGTCGCCCTCGAAACGCCGGTCGCTTTGATGTCGCCACGGTAGAGCGGCCAGTCGGCGAACGCCGTGATTGTCGAGAAAAAAACGCAACAACAAAGAATGATGCGTGTCATGGTTTCAGCGCGTCCCAGGCGAACGCGGCTAAGGTTGACGACTTTCCTTGAGTTCCCGTTTCAGGATTTTTCCCGTCGGGCCCTTGGGGAGTTGGTCCATGAAAATGACGTGTTTCGGGCACTTGAACACGGCGAGGCGTTCGCGGCAGTATTTTTGCAGGGCTTCCGCCGAAATTTGTTCCCCTTCGTGCAGCGTGACGAACGCCACGACGTTTTCGCTGAGCGTGTCGTCGGGAACACCGACCACGCAAACTTCACGGACGGCGGGGTGATTATGCAGCACTTCCTCGACTTCACGCGGATAAATGTTCATCCCGGCGCGAATGATCACGTCTTTCTTGCGGTCGACGATGTAAAAATACCGATCGGCGTCCATTTTGGCGATATCGCCGGTCCGAAACCAACCGTTGGTGAACGCCGCTTCCGTGGCGTTGGGATCCTTGTAATACCCCTTCATCACGTTGTGTCCGCGAACGACGAGTTCGCCCGGTTCGTCGACGTCGGCAAATGTGTTGTCGTCGCGCATGATCCGAACTTGAGTTCCGAACAGCGCCGGACCGATCGAACCGAATTTGTTGACCGAGGAATCCGCCGGCGTCACATTCGTGATCGGCGCCGTTTCGGAAAGACCGTACCCCTCGACGATCTTGAATCCGAAAATTTCCTCGAATTCCTGATGAAGAGCGACCGGCAACGACGCGCCGCCGGACACGGCGACTTTGAGCGATGCGGTATCGTAGGCTTTTCGGCGTTGCGTCTGGACCATCAGATTGTACATCGTCGGAACCGCCGCGATGCATGTCACCCGATGCTTTTCGATTTCGCTGAGGAGCCGCTTCGGCTCGAATTGCGGAACCATCACGATCGTTGCCCCGGCAATAATGGAACCGTTCTGGATCGCCGTCTGTCCGAAGGTATGAAAGAGCGGCAATACCGCAATCGTCGTGGAGGCGTGCTCGATGAAGAGCGCCTTTTCCTTCGTGTAAAGGGCGTTTGTGAACAAGTTGAAATGGGAAAGCTCCGCTCCCTTCGGCTTGCCGGTCGTTCCCGAAGTGTAGAGGATCACCGCCGTGTCGTCGGGACTCGTTTGGACGCAGTCGATCTCCCCGGAAACGCGGTCCAGCATCTCGTCAAACACGAATTTCGTCGGCTGGTGCAGCGGTCCGCTGGAATAATGGGCGAGAATCTTTTCCGGCAACTGTTCCCGTGTCGCCCCGACGAAAAAGAGGTTCTTGCACGATTCGACCGCCTCGAACGCCAAGAGACTCTTTTCCGCGAACCCATGCCAGGCAATGAAAAACTTTGCGTCGGAATGGTCGAGCAAATCGGCGATTTCCCGATCCAAGAGCAGTGTGTTGACCGGAACGACGACGCCGCCGACCCGAAGGACGCCGAAATACGCTGCCGTGAATTCCGGAACGTTCGGCACCAGCATCATCACGTGGTCGCCGCGCTGGAGACCTTGGGCGAGAAGCACCTCGCCGATCTTGCCGCTCCAACGCTCCAGCTCCTCGTACGAAACCGTTCGGTCGTCGCAAATGATCGCCGGATGTCGCGGATGTTGAACCGCCGAATCGATTAATGTCGTCGCTAAATTCAGACCCATCGAAAATGAAAATGGTGAAAAAGATGGTTGCCGTAAGTTATGGGTTTGCGGTAAATTATACCGTCAAAAGCGACGAACGTCAGCCCCCGGAGGGAACATGATTTCGTTCCAAGGGTAAGCGAGAGGTGATACTACCCCTTGTGGAGAGGCCGATCGCCCCGCGCTTACGCTTGGGGCTCGTATGCAAAGAGTCTACTGCTGATTCCGGTTCTGCAGTGGCAGGTATTGGAGCGGATTCATCAGTTGAAGTAACGTCGGCGGCGTTTGTGGTTGCTGGACCGGCGACGGCGGAACCGGCGGCGGAATCGGCAACTGAACCGCGGCGACGTGAATGTCGTCCAAATGGACTTCGCCGAGCCCGAACAACGAAAAGAAGAGGAAAAAGTTCCCGTCCGTCGGAGCGTATCGGTAGATGACGAATTGCTGCCAATTACTCGCTTTTTTGAACCGAAGAGCGAGTTCTTCGCCGCCGAGGGAGTCGTAAATCATCAAGCCGTCGACCGTTGCCGTAATGGCACGCGGAACTTTCACCCAGCCACTGATACAGATCAATTCACCCATCCGCATCGGAATCGGCGGCGTGTAGACCCAGAG
Source organism: Thermoguttaceae bacterium (assembly GCA_031549705.1). Taxonomy (GTDB): domain Bacteria; phylum Planctomycetota; class Planctomycetia; order Pirellulales; family Thermoguttaceae; genus WRKP01. The sequence continues at coordinate 10,793 of JAVBPI010000233.1, read as the reverse complement.
CGGCGAGGTTTCCAGTTGGAGCGGCGTTTCCTCGCCCGGAACCGGTTTGGTCGACAGTTGGAGTCCGCTCCCTTGGGAACGCTTCGCTGCCGGAGCGATCTTGACGTCCCGTTCGCCGACGCCGTCGACTTTGTGAAGCCGTGAGCCCCAACCGGCCTGCAACCATGCTGTCAGGTTTTCCATGTCGCCGGTCGGAAGTCGGTTTTCGCCCAATCCACCGCCGCTCACCCGGTTGAACATGGCAATGTAATACGGCAGCGTCGAAAACGACACGGAAACCGGCGTCATACAGGGATTCGAATCGTGTCGGGTCGCTTCCCGGAGCATTTCCCGTGCCGTGACGCGTAATCCGCGGGTCGCTTGTTCCGCCAAAAGATACGACGAAGCGTATCCCGGCGGATTTTGGACGATAAACTGTTTGGCGAGATTGATCGTCTCCCGAGTCGTTTTGAGCATGGATTCCTGCTCCGTGACATCGATCAACGGCAGCTTGTCCTTGTCGTGGTTCGGAATCGCCTTCATTTCTTTCGCCTGCTTCAACGTCGAAAGGACATTTTCGGTCGACGCCAAATGCAAGTCGGCGAGATGGCACGCCAAATAAGCCGCCCGTTTGCCGATTTCCCTTGCGCGTGTGTCGACGTTGGCGTAAATCGAATCGCCGCCGCTGAAGATGATCAACGAGTTGAGATTCGCTTCGTCCAAATGAATTTTCATGCCGCCGGCAACTCGGGGAGCGGCCAACGGATAAAGCCGGCCCGGTACCAAATGGTACGCCGAATAAGTTTCCGGAACCCCGGCGATGACGTAATCGACATCGCCGACGACTGCCGGCCCAACGCCGTATTGCGATTTTGGCTCCGTCCAAATGGGGATCAGCAATCGGGTTCGCCCCGCCTTGAGAACGGTCGTTCCCATCGAGGGTTTATTCGATTTAATGTACGCCGTGTCGACACGACCGGCGGCAAACCATTCTTCGATAAGCTGGAGATTCCAGTTGATCAATTCCAACGCCGTGCGGCGGTATTCGGTCTCCGGATCGTTGTTCGTCAGCGGCGTGTTCGACGTGAAGAGCAGGCCGTGACACTCGGCGGCCAACGCCTGGTAAACTTGGATTTGGAGCTGTTCGTACGACACGGCGCAGATTTCCTGCGGATTCGCTCCGAAGAGCGTCCATTGGTTCGCGATTTTCGGACTCGGTTGCGTTTGAATCGTTCCCCAGAACGGCGTGTCGGGCCGCGCAAGCTGTTGGTAATTTCGTTGCCAAGTCGGGACTTCCGACAAGTCAAGCGACGTCAGGATCGGATCACGCCGCATCATCAGGATGTTGCAACTGCGGCTGTAGTCGAGCATGCCGCTGCTCGCCGTGCAGAGGATCGGACGGCGGCGGGCCCGGTCGGCGTTTTGCAGGTCTCCGGCCCGTTTCGCGAATTCCGGATAATCGTAACCTGTGCATTCGTCGCCGAGATTCCACGCCAGGACGTTGTCGTAAATCGAATCAAGGAGCGGAAAATGCGACATCGTTCGGTCGACGCCGCGCGGCGTTGCCGTAGCGTTGAAGGACTGCGCTCCTTTAAGTTCGGCCGATCCCGGCGGAGGACAAATCAGCCAAACACCGGCGTTCTGCGCTTCCTTCAGCAGTTCCGGCGACGGCCGTTCGTTGACCCAAACGGCGTTGAATTCCAACTTGCGGAGGTACGCCAACGGCTCCCCCCGATATTCGATGGCCCGAACGCCGATCGGAACGTCATTGACCAAAAGCGTCCGTTCCGACAGTCGGAATCTCGCCGTTGCCGGCGTCGGAGCGTTCCCTTGCGTCAACGTGTATCGAACGACTTGGTTGTCCGACGAATACAGCTCTCGAACGCCGGCGACCGAGGCTCCCGGTCCGGGATTGGCATGGAGCGGTTTCGTGCCGGTCATCGCCAGTGTCGGATCGATGACCGTGTTCTCCGAACGGAGCGGTAACGGAAAATAACAGCGGTTGCTGACCTGGAGGAGAAAACCGTTGTAGTTGATCGGATCGAAACGGAACGGAGTGTTTCCTTCGGTTCGTTGGAGTGTTTCCGTGTCCGCGGCCAAATGTCCGAACACCTCCAACTGGTCGATCCAGACGGTCTTCTCTTGATGTTGTGCGGAGTCTCCTTCGGCGAACAGGATGATTTGCCGAACATAAACGCCGCGTAAATCGAAATTTCGTTTCGTTTCAACGCCCAGCAAACGCCCGGTCCGCTCGATTTTCGCGGCCAGGCCGATTTTTTCGTTGCCGTCCCAAAAACCAAGTTTCTCCCATTCCCCCGATCCGGAATATTTCGTGCCGTGTACGAGAAAACTGATCGGGCGGTTCGTTTGCGGATCAAGCGAGTTCGGCAACACGACCTGGATCGCGATGGTGATGCCGGGCTGCGTCGCTTTGACGTAAACCGACGGCGAAAACGCCGGCATGGAAAGCGGGAAGCCGAGCGAATGTCCGATCACCAACGATGATTCGGCGGGGAGCCTCAAGTGGAGTTTTTCCGATTTTTTCCCACCGTGGGCGATTTCGTGGGTCCGCTGCTGAGCAACGACACAGGCTTGTCGCTCCGTATGGAGCACTTTCCAGTCGGGTGTTTCCGTTTCGAAGTCGTCCCGCCAGTCCGGAAGCGGTCCCTGAGCGAACGCCGCCGAACAAAGCAGCACGAACATGAACCCATTGACAATAATCGACTTCACAAGAAACATCCCTTCAATGCTTGCGTTTTGCCGCCGCCGTGCCCCATTTCGGCAAGATAATACGAAAGTCCGCTCCGTAAGGAAAGGGCAATTTTCGCATAAAAGTCGGGTTGCTCGGAGAACGAGGACGCCCAATCGGCTTTATTTTTCCGGTTCTTGAGAAAATTTTTGAATTTTTTCAAATTGGGGGTTAGAATTAGGCAACCTGATGTGGTTTGGGGTTTTAGGTGTTGGGTTTTGGGAAGACGCAATCGCATTTCCCGCCAACACCCAACACCCTACACCCAACACCCACTCCCCCATGCGCCCCATTCATGACAATCAGATCGACGAACATCCGCTGTACGACGAATCGAAGTTGACGGAAACACGCCAAGTGATCGAGAACGAGGTCGGCGAGTTGATCGATTTTCTCCAATTGATCGATACGCTACCGATGCAGTACCGAGGGGAGTTCTATCGGGCGCTGAGCCGATTGGTCGACGGCTTCGAGCGGCGGCAGAAGGTGCTCGGATATATCCAGAAATCACTCAGCCAGATGAGTCTCGACCTGAAATACATGGTCTTCGATCTGGAGGCGACCCGCCGTGAACGGGATGAATACAAACGCCGCCTGGAAGAGTTGCTTTAGCGAGCCGGAGCCTGTGATCCCGATTGGCCCCCAACTACATTCCGGCGTTGGGGAACGGATCTTCCGCAACTTCCCGTTGGAAATTTTTGCCGTAGGGATCGTTCTTTTTCGTTTTGGAGAAGGTTTGACAACCGTGTTGTGTCAAACCAATGAAAAGCAGAACGACGGCGAAGAGTAAGATAAAAACTTTTCGCATGGAACAACCCTTTCCGTTTCCCTTCGAAATTGATTACCAACCGGATCGCTCTTTTTGCAGAAACTCACCGACGGTCGGAGCGGGTTCCTTTTTGACCGTTTTCTTTTGCGTGAACGGGAAGTAATCTTTTCCCGTCGTTTGGGAGCACCCGATCGACGACACGACGCCGCCGCACAGGAACGCCGACAGCAGCAATGCCGCGACGAAGGATCGAACATCCATTTTCGTTGTCAAGAAAACCTCCTTGCATCAAGCCGAATCGCACGGCGGTACGGGCGTCTCCGACGCTCCGGCTCAGCGGGTAATGCCTTTTGTTGTGAAAAAATCGACAAACCTCTATAGGTTTCATCGGCGTTTTCGCTAAAATAGTTCAGGACATTATCAAAATACGGACCTTGAGTCCAGACCATTTCAACGAAAGGATCACGCCATGAGTTCATCGGAAACCGTCTTCAAATGGGCCAAGGAACGTTATGCCGCCATCGGCGTCGACGTCGAGAAAGGGCTCGAAAAGCTCGCGAAAATCAAGGTTTCGCTCCACTGCTGGCAGGGAGACGACGTTGGCGGTTTCGAATCGACGGAGGGGTTGACCGGCGGCGGAATTCTGGCAACGGGAAACTACCCCGGCAAGGCGAGGACCCCACAGGAACTCCGCCAGGACGCCGAAGAAGCGTTCAAGCTGATTCCCGGCAAGCATCGGTTCAACCTCCATGCGATTTACCTCGAAAACGGCGGCAAGAAGGTCGATCGGGACGAAATCGGACCGGAACACTTCAAGGGCTGGATCGATTGGGCCAAGGCGAACGGACTCGGACTCGATTTCAATCCCACGTTCTTCTCGCATCCGAAAGCCGCGGATGGGTTCACGTTGTCCCACGCCGACAAGGGAATCCGCAAGTTTTGGATTCGACACGGAATCGCCTGCCGCGAAATCGCCGCCGAAATGGGAAAAAAATTGAAAACGCCGGCAGTCGTCAACTTTTGGATGGCGGACGGATTCAAAGACATCCCCGTCGACCGTCTCGCCCCCCGCAAACGGATGATGGACTCGCTTGACGCGATTTTCGCCGAAGAAATCAACCCGAAATACGAACTCGACGCCGTCGAGAGCAAGCTCTTCGGTATCGGAAGCGAATCGTATGTCGTCGGCTCCCACGAATTTTTCATGGGATACGCCGCCAGTCGGAAAAAACTGCTCTGCCTCGATGCCGGACACTTCCATCCGACCGAAGGAATCGCCGACAAACTCTCGTCTTGTTCGCTGTTCATCGACGAATTGCTGCTTCACGTCAGCCGCCCGGTCCGTTGGGACAGCGACCACGTCGTGATCTGGAACGACGATCTCCGTGCCATTGCGGAAGAACTCGTCCGCAACAATCTGCTCGACCGTGTCCACATTGGTCTCGACTTCTTCGACGCAACGGTCAACCGCATCGCCGCTTGGACCATCGGGACCCGCGCGATGTTGAAGAGCCTGCTTGCCGCGCTGCTCGAACCGATCGACAAGCTCCGTCGCTGGGAATTCGAAGGGGATTATACCCGTCGCCTGGCGATGCTCGAAGAGCTCAAGTCGATGCCGTTCGGCCCGATTTGGGATCGGTACTGCGAGATGAACGACGTTCCGGTCGGCACCGCTTGGATCGATTCCGTGAAGAAATACGAATCCGACGTGCTGTCGAAACGCCGCTAAGAAACAGCTTCGTCATTCCCGTCTGCGCGGGAATGACGAAGCTGAGCCTTTGCCGATATTCAATTCACGGCATTATTTATTCGACATTTTCCAGTCGTCGCCGTTGAGTGTCGTGCCGTCGGGGAGTTTGAACGGCTTGTCGCCGAAATTCACCGTTACGGTTACGCCGTTCGAGAAAACCGATTGCTGGACCGTTCGGTCCGGCGAGAGAATCCGGTGATCGACCATTTCGGCGTACGCCGTCGCGCGGGAAACCGGTTCCGCCGTTTTATAACTCTCGGCGAACTTTTCTTTGTTTTCGTTCCAACCTTTCCGGTTGAACAGATACATCGGCGGCGTGCCGTACAAGGCGTTGAACAGGTCCCGTTTCCGCCAGACTTTCGGGAGCTTGTTGTTATAGTCCCCCCAATACCATTGGGCGACGACGCAATCGTGATAAACGAGTTCCCAGAGCGGCAACCGCAACTTTTCGTTCACTTGGAACCGTTCGATCACCGGTGGAACCTCATCCCAAATCCGGAGCATGTCGCGGCCCGAATCCGGAACACGGTACGGACCGAGGCTCAGCATTCCTTCATAGTATTCGCAGAACGGAACCGAGGCGTCGTGTCCGGTTTCGCTGCCGCAGACCAAACCGAGGTCACCGATCAGCTTGAGCAGCTCCATTTTGTGCTTGCGGCTGTCGCTTCGAGTCATCGGGTGGTCCGGATGGTAACATTCGAACCACGGCGCGGCGACGGTCGTGTCGATGAATCGGCACGTGTACGGTTTTTCCTTCAGTTCCTTCGTGATCCGATCCCGGGCGTAAGGAACCGCTTTGGCGTCGCAAATCACGGCGCACGGAATTCGTGGTTTCGTCTTGTCTTTCGGCGTGACCTCCCAACCTTTGCGCCAAGTTCCATCGGGAGCCGCCCAATTGATGTCGTGCGGCCAGGCTTCGGTCGTCCAATCGGGATGTTTTCCGACTTCATCGAATCGAGCCGGATCCATGATGTCCTGGTAAATATCGTAACGGCTCGTCAGGACGTTTTTCATTTGGTTCAATTCGGCGAGATGTTTGGCGCCGCCGCCGGAACTCCAGAGAATCCGATCGATCCCGAGGGATTTCATTTCCTTGGCGAGCTCGATCTTGTCGCCGTCCATATACCAGATGTTCGCGGCACCGAGCAGTTTGTCGATGTTCGGAATCCGTTTGGCTTTTTCAGCGAACGGAACGAGAAGTCCCGTTGCCTTGGCGTGCTGCCGATAACGCTTGCAAACGGCGACGTGTCCCCCTTTGTCGAAGAAAACGTACCGGATTTTGCGTGGATACCGGAACTCCTTCATCGACGGGTCCCACGACGCATTGATACGGAGCAGATCGTTCTTGCCCGGCCGAATGTCGATCGCGGCGTCGTCCGGCGTTTCGAGAATCGCGGCCATTCCGGCGCCGGTGGCGTCTTCGATCTGTCCCCAAAACGCCATGCAGATGCCGTGACCGCCATAAGCGACCAATCGGCCGACCTTGATGTCCTTTTCCTCGACGGGATAGCTGATTCCCTCGTTCATCGGAACAATGAGCCGGTCGCCGGGATTCGACGTCAACGGAGCGGGAAACGTCAGACTTCCATCCATCGGGCCGGTGTGCTCGATTTCGACCGTGAATTCCGGGGAGTCGGGTTCGATTGTCACAAAAACCGTGTAGGAGCGGAGCGTTTCCAATTGGTGAATTGAAAAACCGCGATTTCGCGGTGTCGCGTCCCGAAGCCCCATGCCGTAATCGGCGGTTCCGCTCCAGGTCCGACCGGTTCGTTTGTCCGTTACGGAAAAGGAATTGTCGACAAAGACGACTTTCAGGAATTTGTTCTCCTTGACGAATGGGGCGCCGGGGGGGCCGAAGTTCATGCCGGGCAATTTTCGCATCGAAAAATTGGCGGCTCGAACCGTCGACGGACCGGAGCCGACGATCCGAGGCTCGATGCTCACGATACCGCGAGGAACGCCGAATCTCGACGTTTGTGTGGCAAGGGACGACGTGTCGCCGGAAGGTTCCGTTCGCTTGAATCCCTTGTTGGCGTAACTCCACGCCACGGCTTGGCCGTCCTTGTCCCGTGTCACGACGGAAATGCCGGCGTTGCCGGTTCCTTGGAGAACGGCGTCGATGTTCAGTTCGAACGCATCGCCCGGTTTGACGGGAAATGGTTTTCCTTCGCTGATCGCCCAATCTTGTTCGCCGGTATGGACGACCTTGAGGACGTTGGTAGCGTCTTCTTTCGAGAGAACAGCCGCCTTGGCGTCACGGGACCAGAGTTTGCCGTTTTCCATTTTCCAATCGTCGGCGACAAGGAAAGCGGTCCAGAGCGTTAAAAAGAGTGCTGATAAAAATCGCAAAAAAATGTTTGGCATACTCCATGAACAAAAAAGGTGGTATTCTTGAAATTTCTCCTCGAAAAGCAATTATACCCGATTGCCGCCTCCTCGAAAACAGGAGACGGTTTTTCGGCGATTGACAACAACGGAACCGATGGGTTATAATGTATGGCTGAACATATCCCGCCCGGTTCTGCGCCCCTCCATCTTTGTGCGACATGTCCGAATCGCCGACAGGATCATTCCGACAAATTGGTTCCTTTCAGTACGACTACCGTTCCAAGCAGGAACACTGGTCGGGAGGACTGTATTCGATTCTCGGAATTCCGGAAGGATCGGATCGGATGTCGCATGCTTCGTTTTTCGATATTTTTCCGACGGTTCGCTCTTTTCTTTTGGAGCGTCCGAGTCCGTCGTTTTCGGCGGTCGAATTGGCGATTTCACCGTCCTATTCGGAAAAACTGTTTCACTTGGTCGGCGAAATCGATTTCTGGGAGGACGGCGAGCCGAAGCTGTTTTCCGGAACCGTTTGGAAGCTCCACGATTCGCTCGGTCCGGCGATTTTGGAAAGCGAATTGCAGCGGAATAAAAAATTCGTTCACTCGCTCATGGAATCGTCGCCGGACGGCATGTTGGCGTATTCCGACGATCGCAGCCTCCTCTATTTCAATCGCCGGCTTGTTCAGGAATGGTCGTTTCCGTTGGAACATCTGGAGTCGTTCAATCCTGACGCCCTGATCGATTTTCTCTGCGGTGAAACCAAGAAAGGGGACTATCTTCGGGAACAACTGAAACGTTTCGATGAGTTCGGCGGCTCGATTCATGAGATCGTCGAGTTCAAAAACGGTTGGATTGTCCGACTGGACATCAAGGCGGTCGATGTCGACTCTCCCAACGGAGCCACCCGATTTTGGCGGATGAAGGACATCACCACGGAAGTCGCGCTGGCGGATTCGTTCCGGATGACGCAGGAAATGATCGACAACGTCTCCGAGTCGGTCGTCCGGATCGACCAATCCGGTCGGATCGTCTATGCCAACCGGGCGGCGATCGACATGATGGGGCCCTGCACGAACGACCACTTTTTCGAAGCGTTCGTCCGTTGCCGGCTGATCGAAGAAGCGAACGGCGACTTTTCCGACGACCCGCCGACAGCAACCCCTGCTGAAGAATGGGCGTTCTTCTGGGACCAACTCCTCCGGGAGCAAACGGTCCGCTTCGACACGATTCTCCTCCGAACCGACGGTCCGGAAATCCCGATCCGCGTCGCCGCCGACTGCCTGGATTTGGGGGGCGAGAAATACTGCGCGGCGTTCATTCACGATCTGACCGAAAAGCATCGCCTCTCGGAAGCGGAGCATGCGTCCCGGGCCAAGAGTGAATTTCTCGCCCACATGTCGCACGAAATCCGGACCCCGCTCAACGGCGTTATCGGATTGTCCGACCTGCTGCTGGGAACGAGCCTTTCGCCGAAACAATTCGAGTACGCCCAACTGATCCGAACGTCGGGAAAGTCGCTCCTGTTTCTCATCAACGACATTTTGGACTTCTCCAAAATCGAAGCGGGAAAACTGGAATTGGAAGTCGCGGAATTCGACATTCTCGAAATGGTCGAATCCGTCATGGGAATCCTTGCGACACGTGCTTCCGACAAGGGGATCGAACTTTGCTGTTCGCTGGCGTCCGACATGCCGCACCAGTTGTTCGGCGATGTCAATCGGTTGCGACAATCACTCTTGAACCTGGTCGGAAACGCGATCAAGTTCACGGACAAAGGAGGGGTTCGTATCGGTGTTTACTCCCTGAGCGACGCCGAAGCGACCGCCTACTTCGAAGGGCCCGCTCCTCAAGGAAGCTGCGTCATCCGGTTCGAGGTCACGGACACCGGCATCGGTATCCCGAAGGAGCGAATGAACCGACTTTTTCAGTCTTTTTCGCAGGTCGACAGCTCATGGAATCGTCGGTTCGGCGGCACCGGCCTGGGACTGGCGATTTCGCAACGTCTGATCAACCTGATGGGGGGCGAAATCGGCGTCGAAAGCGAAGAAGGACGTGGAACGATGTTCTGGTTCGAAATCCCGTTCCAGACGCATCTTGACGAACGGCCTACTCCCTCGCCGCTCAAAACGCAGCACGGAATGATCAGCCTCGAAGGTCGGATGGCGGTCGTCGTCGACGATAACGACATGCAGCGCTCCGCGTTATTGGACCAACTCGGCTCCTGGGGAATGAATGTCAAGTCGTTCTCGTCCAAAGAGGAAGCGCTCCACGAATTCGAATCCGCAGCGGAGGGAGGAAATCCTTATCAATTGGCGATCATTGACAGCAGCTTGTCCGACGCCGACGGCATGGAACTTGTCGCGGAAATCAGCCGCCGCCCCGATTTGAAACACACCGCGGTGATTCTCCTGGTGCCGCTGACGGAAGATACGGATATCGCGATCGTCCATTCGGCGGGAGTTTCGATGCAACTGAACAAGCCGGTATTCAGTTCCTCGTTATTCGATGCCATCGTGACGGCACTCGGTGCCGACAAAGTCAATTCCGAGGATGAAGACATCAAAATTTCCGCTCCCGTCCTCCCCAGGACGCCGAAAGATTTCACGGACGACGACCTGATTGACCCGATTATCCTCCGCGACCAACACCAGTCCCTTACTGGAGTCGCTGGGAACCGGGCTGAAGACTTCCGAAATAGGGGGCGGCAACAAGGCGTCTCCGTGTTCGTCAACGTAAGATTTCGGCGTTTTGGGGAGGACGGGCGCGGAAATTTTAATGTTCGTGTCTTCGTCATTGACTTTGTCGGCTCCGAGCGCCGTCACGATGGCGTCGAACAAGGAGGAGCTGAACACCGGCTTGTTCAGTTGCATCGAAATCCCCGCCGAGTGGACGATCGCGATATCCGTGTCTTCCGTCAACGGAACCAGGAGAATCACGGCAGTATTTTTCAAATCGGGACGACGGCTGATATCCGCAACGAGTTCCATACCGTCGGCATCGGACAGACTACTGTCGATGATTGCCAATTGGTAAGGGTTTCCCGCTTCCGCCGCCGTTTCAAATTCGTGGAGCGCTTCCTCTTTGGAAGAAAACGACTTGACGTTCATTCCCCAGGTAGCGAGTTGATCCAACAAAGTGGAACGTTGCATGTCGTTGTCGTCGACCACGACCGCCATGCGGCCTTCGAGGCTGATCATTCCATGCTGCGTTTTGAGCGG
>JAVBPI010000153.1:0-25903 GCA_031549705.1 Thermoguttaceae bacterium | reverse complement strand
ATCGTCAGCGCCGCTGCAGAAGCCGGAATCCGTTCGGCAAGCGCCTGAATGGCCTGAAATTGAAGCTCACCGGACTGAAAAACGTCCAGCGGCGCCGCCCCGATCAAAGGAATCCCCGGACTCGTCACGATCGGCAACGCGGCTCGCTTTTTGCCGGATATCATTCCGTCGATCCATTCGTTCATGGTGTGTTTCATTGTCTCGGCATTGGTTGGAGGGAAGTCTCTCCATTGTATTTTCCGCCGGACTGATTTTCAAGACACGCTTGCCATTCGTTGACGAATTTTCGGATCAATCCGCGTTTGTTTTCCCTCACAGCGCGTTCTATACGCTGCGTCGTCGAAACAAGCCCGCGACTAACACATAAAACAGCGGCACGAAAAAGACCGCCAACAACGTCGCGGCAAGCGTTCCGCCGACCACGCTGGTACCGAGCGACAGTTGGCTCATTTGGCTCGCGCCGTGGGCGAACATCATCGGCAGCACACCGAGCACGAACGCCATCGACGTCATGATGATCGGCCGCAATCGCATTCGGGCGGCGGTCGTCGCGGCTTCGAGGAGCGGCTTGTTTTCTTTTTCGTACAAACTCTTGGCGAACTCGACGATCAAAATCGCGTTTTTGGACGACAATCCCATCACGGTGAGCATTCCGACTTGGAAATACACGTTGTTTTCGAGGCCGAGCAGCATCGTTGCGCCGATCGCTCCGAACACGCCGAACGGAACGACGAGCATCACGGCGGCGGGGACCGACCAACTTTCGTACAACGCGGCGAGGCAGAGGAACACGATCAACAGCGAGATTCCGTACAGGTACATCGCCTGATTTCCCGCCCGACGTTCCTCGAAGGAAAGTCCCGCGAAAGTCAGACCGAGCCCTTGCGGTAATTTTTGGACAAATTCCGAGAGCGCGTTCATTCCTTCTCCCGAACTGACGCCGGGGGCTGGAAATCCGATCACTTCGAGGCCGTTGAAGCCGTTGAACCGCGAAAGCTTCGGCGGGCCGGAAATCCATTCGCCGGACGTAAACGACGAGAATGGGACCATGTTGCCGCGAGTATTCCGCACATACCATTTGTCGAGATCTTCCGGTGAGAGCCGCGATCCGGCGGTTCCCTGTACGAAAACGCGTTTGACCCGTCCCCGATCGATAAAGTCGTTCACATAAGCGGACCCCCAGGCGATCGACATCGTGCCGTTGACGTCGGAGAGATCCGCCGCGAGCATTCGGGCTTTTTCCTCATCGAACGTGATACGATACTGCGGCTCGTCCGGCAAACTGAACGGCATCGCAAAGGCGAACTTCCCGCTTTCCATTGCCAAGCCGATCAGTTGATTCTGTGCGTCGACCAATTTTTGGTGACCGAGATTAGCCCGGTCGAGGAGATAAAAATCGACGCCTGAAGAAAGTCCCAATTCGGAAATCGACGGCGGAACGTCCGCCGTGACCCTCGCTTCTTTAATTGTCGCAACGAATTCTTTCGTACGTTCGAACACGCTGTCGAGGTCTGTTCCCGGCTTGGTTCGCTGCTCGAACGGCTTGAATGCGATGAACAGAATCCCGGCGTTCTGCGACGCTCCCGCGAAGCTGAATCCGCCGATTCCCATGACCCCTTCGATGGCATCCCCCTCGGTCTTGAGCAAATGGTCGCTGACCTGCGCGATGATTTTATTCGTACGCTCCATGGAAGCGTTTTGCGGCATCTCGACGCTCACGAACATCATCCCCTGGTCTTCAAAGGGAATGAATCCGGTCGGCAATTTCGGATACAAATAAACGATCAACGCGACGAATCCGGCGAAAAGAACAAGAAATCGAAAACTCCGTCGGAGGATGTACGCAACCGAGCCGGTGTAAGCATTCACGGTGAACGAAAAAGCGGCGTTGAACCAACGGAAGAGGAAAAAAGCTTTTCGATGTTCCTTCGCCGGAGTTAAAATCGTTGCGCAAAGCGGCGGCGTGAACACGAGGGCGACGATCACGGAAAGCGTCATCGCGGCGATAATCGTGACCGAAAACTGTCGATAAATCACGCCGGTCGAACCGCCGAAAAATGCCATCGGAAAGAACACCGCACTAAGAACCAAGCCAATCCCGACAAGCGCCCCTTGAATCTGTTTCATCGATTTCTTTGTCGCTTCCTTCGGCGAGAGTCCTTCTTCTTCCATGAGCCGTTCGACGTTTTCGACCACGACAATCGCGTCGTCGACAAGCAGGCCGATAGCGAGCACCATCGCGAACATCGTGATCACGTTGACGGTAAACCCGAATGCAAAAAGAACCGCGAAGGTTCCGAGAAGCACGACGGGAACCGCCAGCGTCGGAATGAGCGTGATACGAAATCGTTGCAAAAATATCCACATCACGAGAAAAACAAGGAAGATCGCTTCAACGAGCGTTTCGATGACGGATCGGATCGATGCGCGGACGATCGGCGCCATCTCGCTGACGCGCGCAATCTTCGCCCCCATGGGGAGATGCGGCTTCAGTTCGTCGAGGGTTTCGTCGACTGCTCGGCTGACGTCGAGGACATTCGCTCCCGAGGCGAGCCGAAGTCCCATCGCGGCGGCGGGATGACCGTTGTAACGTGAAACGAAATCGTAACGTTCGCTCCCGAGTTCGACATCGCCGAGATCTTTCAGGCGGACCTGCGAGCCATCGGTATCGACTTTGACGAGAATTTCACGGAATTGCTCCGCTGTGGTGAGACGACTCTTGGCGATAACCGTTGCGCTGATTTGGACCTTTTCCTTCGACGGAAGCCCGGCGAGTTTTCCGGAGGAAACCTGTACGTTCTGGGCTTGGATCGCGGCGATCACGTCCTGGGGAATGAGATTGAAACTGTACAATTTTTCCGGATCGAGCCAGATGCGCATTCCGTACGGAAACGCCCAGACTTCGACCATGCCGACCCCCTCGACCCGAGCGAGCGTGTCCTTGAGATTCGAAGCCATGTAATCGGCGAGATCCGCTTCGGCAAGCGTTCCGTCGTCGCAATAGAACACGATGATCACGAACGAACTCGCCTGCGATTTCGACACTTCAAGTCCCTGCGACTGGACTTCCGGCGGGAGCATCGGCGTGGCGAGTTGCAATTTGTTTTGGACCTGGACCTGCGCGGTGTCGGCGTTCGTCCCCTGTTCGAAAACGACCGTGATCTCGAAGCCGCCGTCGGCGGTGCCGGAGGAGGTCATGTAACGGAAACCGTCGAGTCCGTTCATCTGCTGTTCGACGATCTGGACGACGGAGTCCTGCACCGTTTGGGCGGAAGCACCGGGATTCGTCCCGCGGACGGCGATGGTCGGCGGCGCGACCTCCGGATATTGCGTGACGGGAAGTCGGAGTATCGCGGCAACGCCGGCCAACATGATCAAAATGGCGACGACCCACGCGAAAATCGGACGCTCGATAAAAAATTCGGACATGATAATTATTTAGAAAATTCGCCGGCGTCTGCGCCGCTCGGTTCAACGGTTATTCGAATGTTTTCGTCAATTCCATTTCGCTTTCCGTGGGAATCACGGCGGCGTCTTGCGCGATGAATTGGATTCCCTCGACGACGATGCGGTCGCCGGTTTCGAGACCGGAATCGACCAACCACGTATTGCCGAGCGTGCGGTTCACGATAATTTTCCGCATCGAGACTTTGTCTTCTTTATCGACCGTCCAAACGTACGGATTTCCTTTCATGTCACGCAAAAGAGCCTGTTGCGGAATCAGTTTGCCGTCCTGGCGGATTCCTTCCTCGACGGTGGCACGAACAAACATGCCCGGAAGCAATACACCGTTGGGGTTCGGGAACTCCGCTCGAAGCGTCACCGTTCCCGTGTCCTGCCGCACATGGTTGTCGAGGAACACGATCTTTCCTTGTAACGGATATTTCGTTCCGTCCTCCAGGGCCAGTTTTACCGTTGCACCTTGCCAAAAAGCGTGGCGATTTTCCATTTTGTCCGAAGAATCCTGCATTTGCAGCAGTTGCGGCACCGCCGGGTTCAGGTCGACGTAAACCGGATCAATTTGCTGAATCACCGCCATCTCCTGCGGCTGGCCGCTCGTGACCAGAGCACCGACGGTCGTCATCGAGCGGCCGATTTTTCCCGACAGCGGGGCTTTTACCTTGCAGTATTCCATGTCGAGCCTCGCCAGTTCGATGTCGGCCTTTCCCTGCTCCCAAGCGTAGAGGGCGTCCTCGTATTCCTGCTCGCTCATCGTGCGGTTTTCCCGGAGCGTTTTGGCTCGATCCTTGATCCGTTCGAGATTGCGAAGGTTCGCCGTCGCTTTGTCGAAATGGGCCCTGTAGACGGAAGCATCAATTTCGTACAGTTCCTGTCCTTCCGCGACGAGGGCGCCTTCTTCGAATTTCCGTTTCAGGATAATACCGTTGACTTGCGGCCGAACCTCGGCGACGTTCAGCGCGGCGACCCGCCCCGGCAGTTCACGGACCAGCGGTACCGGCTCGGCTTTGACAGTGTAGACGTCGACTTTCGGCGGCGCAGCCTCCGGGACATGCGATCCGTTTGCCGTGGGAGTTTCACAGCCCGCCAACGCAAGGAGGCCGAGAAGCGGGAACAGGAACATTATGGTGCGTTTCATAGTTCGTAAGTCTGTTGAATTAAATAATCGATAATCGCTTCTCGTTCCGCCGGGGAGACGGAGATCAAACCGGTGCATTCTTCCATCCAAAGTCCGTCGGCGGCAAACTGGAGCATCTGGGCTTTCAAGGGCTGATGCTCCTGTTCGCCATGTTTCTCAAGGATCGCCCAATACCAATCGGCGCAAAGTTTGTGAATCGCTTCGTCATGGCTCATCTCCAAGGCGAACGCTTTGAACAGCTTTGAAGTGGCCGGATACTTCAGCGGCGTAAAAAAAGAACGGATGTAAGCCCGAATGAAACGACCTCGCGGTTCCGGATCCGCAGCGATGTAATCATCGATAAATTTTCCGTATTCGCCGAGGATTTCCCGGTTCAGCTCCTCAAGCAGGATCTGTTTCGATGCGAAATGGTGGATCAGCCCCCCTTTGCTAACCCCGGCCCGTTCCGCAACGGCGTCGAGAGTCAGCGCGTTCAAACCTTTCTCGACGATCATTTCGGCCGTCGCCTCCAACAAAGCGGCCCGGACGACTTCCGGTTGTTTTTTTTTGCGGTAGTTCACGTTCATCTTTTGGAAAACCGACTGGACGGTACTGATTGTTTGCAGCAAAAGTTCCGATCATTTTCTCTTAATCATACCGTCCAGTCGGTTTTGTGTCAAGCGGGGCAAAATACACCATTGATAAACTGGGCAACCGAAATTCCGACCACCGACACGATAAACCGATCATATCAGGAACCCCCAGCGCTTCCGACCGGCGCAAAGAGTGCTATAATCGGCGTCTGAAGTTGTAAAATATCGACCAACGAGGCGCACGGAGTACCGGCCCAATGGAACTGAATGTATATGCGTTACCGACACTGTTCAAACCGAAGCAGTTGATCGGCTCCACCGCCGTCGTCATCGACGCGCTTCGAGCAACGACGACGATCCTGTTCGCTCTCCATTCAGGGGCGAAAGAGGTCGTTACGCTGCTGGATATTCAGGAAACCCTGGGGCGGCGAGACACATATCCTGCCGGGACCGTCGTTTTGGGTGGTGAGCGCAGCGGCGTTAAAATCGAGGGATTCGATTGGGGAAACTCGCCGGAAAGCTTTTCCCCTGCCGTTGTTGAAGGTAAAACGGTCTTGTTCACCACAACGAACGGAACCGTGGCAATGCACGCCGCAAAATCCGCCGACCAGGTTTTTTTGGCGTGTTTCATGAACGCCGCCGCCGTGGTCGAAAAACTGACCGGCTGCGAAAAAATCAGCATCATTTGCGCCGGAACGGATGGTAAACCGACCGAAGAAGATGTTCTTGTTGCCGGCTGCCTGACCGGACGACTCCAACGACAAAGCGAATACCGGTACTCGCTGAATGCGCAAGCCGTTGCCGCTCAAGAACTTTGGGACAGCTCTTTTTCAGTCTCCCGAGTCGTCGGCGAAGAGCCGATACCCGCCGAGACACTTGCCCAGATTTTGCGGCGCAGCCGCGGCGGAACGAATTTGATGGAACTCGGACTCGGCGCCGACATTCTCACGGCATCCCGACTCGATTCAATTCCGGTGGTCCCCAGGTTCGTTGACGGGGTTGTTGTCGGATAGCCCACCACGGAGAACCGACTCCATTATCCTCGGTCGAAGACGTATCCTTCGGGGACATAGAGCAATCGGGCGCAAGAACTGCAGGTGATCGGTTTTTTCTGCAAGATCATCGCCAACGAATTGATCGGGACCTGATGGTTGCAGCCGCCGCAGTATTTGGTTTCAACAACCGCCAAGGCATCGGAACCGCCGACGCTTCGAACGAGACGATCGTAAACTTCGCGGAAATCGCTTGGCAACTCTTTTTCCGCTTCGTGGAGCAAGTCGGTACAATGGGCGATTTGGGCGTCAATTTCCGGCTTTTCCGCAGTGAATTTCTTTTTGCCGTTTTCCAAAAGCTCTTTCGATTTGGCGAGCTCCGCCTCCACTTTGGTAAAGTTGCCGACGAACTTTTCCGCTTTTTCGCCCGCTTCGAGCGCCTCGTCTTCCAAAACGCTGCGGGCAGCCTCATCCGCTTGGATTTGTTGTTGCAGCGCTTGAAATTCCTTGTTCGTTTTCGCTTCGGCAAGTTGCGTCTTGCGCTTGGCGATCGCCTGATCGCTGGCGGAAACTTCCTGTTCTTTCTTTTTGGCTTCAAGGACAAGCTGTCGGTGGACTTCCTTCAGCTTTTCCAGTTCGGCGAGGGCTTTTTGGACGTTTCCCTCTTGCGTTTTGATCACCAACGGCCCACGGCGCAAGCGTCCGTTCAGATCTCCGAGTTGTGTTTGAATACGGTGGAGTCGAGCCATCAAGCCTCGAATATCGTCGGTGGAAGACATCGGTTTCTTGCTAAATGATGATAAATTGTCTCGTATGATTATAGACGATTTCGCCGACGAAGCAAGGTAGGCAACGCCGATGTCTTGCGACTTGACCACGGCGAGGCAACTTTGTCGCTTGAAAACCCAACCCCGCTTGACAGTTTTTGCAAAGCGGGTATCCTTTTGTATCCGAGTGAATTATTTTCGACTTTGACGCAGAAGATTTATGCCGACAATCAATCAGTTGGTTCGTAAGAACCGTAAGTTGCAGGTTTACAAAAGCAAATCGCCCGTTCTTGATAAATGTGCTCAGAAACGTGGCGTTTGTCTGTTGGTACGCACGATGCCGCCGAAAAAACCGAACTCCGCCCTCCGAAAAATCACGAGGGTTCGTCTTTCCAATGGAAAGGAAGTCACGGTTTACATTCCGGGTGAAGGGCATTCGTTGCAGGAACACTCGATCGTGCTCGTGCGCGGCGGTCGTGTTCGAGACCTTCCGGGGGTTCGCTACCAAGTGATCCGCGGAACGCTCGACTCCACCGGCGTCGATGGCCGCAAGCAAGCCCGTAGCCGTTACGGTGCCAAGAAGAACCAAAAACAAGCCGCCAAAGGCGCAAAAAAGAAATAGTTGATAGTTGGCAGTGGGCGATGGATAGTGAAAACTACGCATCGTTCACTGGCTGTCGACAAATTCTCACTCTCCACTCTACACTCTCAACTATCCACTCGAGAAATGGGTCGTATTACCGCAAGTCGTAAGCAGTTGAAGCCGGATCCGGTTTATCAGTCGTTGTTCGCCAGCAAATTCATCAACTGTCTGATGTGGGACGGTCGAAAGAGCGCTGCCCAAAGCGTTTTTTACGATGCTTTGGATATTATCAAGGAAAAGATTACCGACAAATCGCCCATTGAGGTTTTCCACCAGGCGCTTGACAATGTGAAGCCGAACATCGAAGTCCGTTCCAAGCGGGTCGGTGGTGCGTCGTATCAGGTTCCGATGCCGGTCCAGAAAAATCGTCAGCAATCCTTGGCAATTCGCTGGGTTTTGGCCGCCGTTCGTGACAAGAAGGGCCAGCCGACTCATGTAAAGCTCGCCGCAGAACTCCTTGCCGCATACAACAAAGAAGGAACAGCGATCACTAAGCGTGAAAACGTTCACCGTATGGCCGAAGCGAATAAAGCTTTCGCCCACTTCGCTTGGTAAAATAAATGATCGATTGGGAATCAACGCGAACGCCGTCTCTTGGAGACGGCTTTTTTCATTTAGCCGGTACTTCGCGCTTCTTTGCCGATATTCCCTGCCCGATCTTTCGCATCGAAAAATAGATCGACTTCTCTCGAAAATTGCTCTTGAATCGAATGGCCGGGATCGATATGATTCGCAAACGCTTGATCGGCGTTGAGAATATTGGTCATCCTAACCGTTTCGAACATGTTTATCTCGAACAACACACAAAGAGCAATGCGGCTTTCGGTTTTCGCTTATGCGGGAGTCGTTTTCGTCGCATTGGTGCTTGTTCTCGAAATCGGATGCTCGACAACGCCCAATGTCGTTCGGATGACCTCCATGTCTCCTCTCCCAAGATCCGGCGGTTCGAAGAGTACTTGCCCTCATGGCCAAAACCCTCTCCTTACGGCGTCGTCAAAACAAGGCACAAGCGTTTGCAGTTGCCCCAAGCACGGCCCCCCCTCCACAAGCAGGGAGTCGGCTCCTTCAAATTTCGCACAGAAAAACAATGTGATCACATCGGACAGCGACCTTTCCGGATTACCGTTGCTGGTGCCTCCGGTAACGAATTCGCCGTCATCGATCAAACAGGTCTCCGATGTTACGGTCTTGCCGCCCCCTCTCCCGATCATTACCGCCAATTCGGCGACAACTCCGTTGCCGCAGCATCCGGGATCGATCCCCTCGTTTTCCAATGGAGGACAGGTTCGCATACCGATGCCGCATTCGCCGATCCCAAGTAAACATTATGTCGAAGTTCCGAACCGAGCATCGCGGCAAACCGATGTTGTCGCCACTCTTTTTCCCACCATGGTCGAGCTGACGTCGAGGTACGATGCCGACCAAAATCACTGCCCGGGCAAATCATCCGAGCCCACCAATATTTTTGTGCGAAAAAAAGAGATCCCCCGTGCCGCTCAATATAAACTCGTGGCGAAATCGGCAACGACTACGGTGAACGCCGATCCTACGCCGAATCGCTCGGGAACACCGACCTTACCCCCTTCCCGTAAAGCCTCCCCAGCACAAACGGCGTCGGTATTGCTGGCAACATACCAGCAACCGGTCTCGAAACACCAAAGTCCGACGAAAACCGCCGTCGGCATGAGTTCCGAGTTGACAAAACCTTGGGACATCGACAAAATTCAAAAACGGTCCGCGGACGGAAGTGCCTACCGTTTGGTTTCTGAAACGCAATCGGATCGACTCCCTTCGCCGAGCGATGGTGTGGTGTACGAAAACAACGTCCTGATGACGGCGCAGTCCGGAGGTTCGGCGTCGCCTCGCATACATCACGGCGGAGCGAAGCTGCCGATTTTCAACATCGGCAAGACCTTGGCGAAGGAATTTCATCCATCCAACGACCGTAAATGGACGCCCAATCACGCCGTCCTCCAAACCGCCGACATGAACGGAAACGTCGCAACGGTCCACAACATACGGTATTCGTTGTACGAGTCGCAGGAAAAATATACGACACGATATTACGATGCCTCGTTCAACTTGAACGACATCCGAACGCTTGACATCATTATCGTACCGTTTCGTGCGGCTCCCCGGGTTGCACACGTCGAGTCGAGCTTCGGGTTCGCCGATGGACGCTATCTCGGAATGTCGATCGAAGCGCGTTACGAAGAAGGAGAAAAATACGACCCGGTCGGTGCGGGCCTGAATCAATTCGAGCTGATCTACATTTTCGCCGACGAACGGGATCTCATCCGTCTTGGAACCGACGTGCACAAAAACGAGGTGGAGGTTTATCGACTTCGGTTGGAACCGAGCGAAGTTCGCGAAATTTTCGTAGCGGCATTACTGCGGGCGAACAAGCTTGCCGAAAAGCCGGAGTTCTATCATCCGCTCAAAAACAGCTGCGTTACGAATTTGATCGGGCACATCAACAAAGCGAAGCCCAATGCGATACCGTGGGAATATCGCACGTTGCTTCCCGGCCTGATGGCGGGCTATTTGTACGACATCGGAATGATCGCGACCACGGCAACGACCTTCAAGGAGGCGAAAGAGAACGCGAAAGTCAATTGGCTCGTCGAAAAATACGGCGATCTTGAATACTTCTCCGCGGGAATCCGGCAAAACATGTATTGAGAGCAAACATACTGAAGCTCGAATGTGAAAGCTTCGAATCACTCCATTCAGAAAGGAATGAAACACAGATGAATTTAGGACAACGTACGGCAGCGGAGTTTCTGGGAACCTTTTGGCTCGTTTTCGGCGGTTGCGGAACGGCGGTCTTTGCCGCGCAACATGTCGGTTTTGCAGGAGTTGCGGCTGCTTTCGGTTTGACGGTTTTGACCGGCGCTTATACGTTCGGACATGTTTCCGGCGGTCATTTCAACCCGGCTGTTTCCATCGGCCTTTGGACCGGTGGTCGCTTTGCCGGAAAGGATTTGATTCCGTACATTATCGCACAGGTTCTTGGAGCGATTGCCGCGGCGGGCATTCTTTACTTGATGCTGACCGACAGCGGCAAGGTGATCGGTGGATTCGCGACCAACGGGTTCGGCGAACAATCACCCGAACATTTCGGGATGAACACCGCCTTCATTGCCGAATCGGTCTTGACGTTCATTTTCCTGTTGGTGATCATGGGTTCGACCTCCAAGCTCGCTCCGGCAGGTTTCGCCCCCATTGCCATCGGGCTCTGCTTGACGTTGATCCATTTGATCAGCATTCCGATTACGAATACTTCCGTCAACCCGGCGCGAAGCATCAGTCAAGCCGTTTTTGTCGGTGGACCTGCCCTGACGCAACTTTGGCTCTTTATCGTTGCACCGATCGTCGGCGCCGTCGTTGCCGGTGTCGTCAATAAACTCGTTTTCGAAAACGGGTCGAAGAAATAGCGTTTGAGAAGATGGACACTCAAGCGACGCCGTCCGCCGTTCACTCGGTCGGACGGTTTTTTGTCGTTACATCAAGTTGCGTAACACGATCGGAACCGGACGCCCTGCATATCGTCTCGAGTTTTCGTAACATCGTGAAAACCGTCGTTCGCCGCCGTCGTCACGCCGGGTGGAGCAGGGTATTCGATTGTCGCGGAATTACACTGAAAGATCAAGGCAACCTAATCGATCTCCTTTCGATCGGTCAGGAGTCGAACCGGTCCGAGCAATCCGCTCTCGCGTAAAGGGGATTCCTTCGGCGGATCGGCGATTGTCCATGTTTTTCGTTCGGGAATCGGTTGTCCGGCGTCGTAAACGAGTCGGTTGAACCAGGTACTCGTCACGGCGACCGTCAGCGTGTTGGCGCCTTCCTTGAGGTGTCCGGTCACATCTATTTCATACGGCGTCGCCCAAAGGGTCCCGACTTTTCGATCGTTGATCGCAATCTCGGCGATGAATTCGACCTTGCCGAGATCGAGGCGGTAACGGCAATCCTTGTCGATTTTTTTGAGATCGATAGTCGTCGCATACGTGACCGTTCCGGAAAACGCTTTCCCTTCCGCCGAGAGATCAAGAGTCTTCCAAGGCCTCAAACGATTGATTTCGAGCGATTTCGGCGTCCCCCAACCTTCAGGAAACGTGAGCGTCCAGGGATGGTCGAGATTGTCTTCATTCAGGGGAGCGAATTTCTCGGCGTTTTTTTGTGCGGATTCATTCCCTTGACGAAAGACGATGAAACATGATCCCGCTTTCGGCAACTCAAGATCAAGTCGTGGAATGGAATCGTCGGCAAGAGAAATCGTTTCGATTTTTCCGGAGACGGGATCCCACCGCTCGGCTGTTTTTGCGTGGGACCGGAAATAAACACTTCCTTGAAAACCGGCGTTTTTCGGTGCGCAAAGAAAATACCAATCGGCCCCGTCGGCGCGACGATGCACCCACAACGGTTGTTCTCCTTCGGCTTTAAACAGGATGTCAGGCGCGATATCGAGTTGTTTGAGCACATCGCAAATATTTGTATCGAAAATGACTTTCCCCTTTCCGACGTTTCTTCTGCCGGCTTGGGGAATATCGCCCCAAAGCTCGTTGACGGCGGAATCGAAACGCTTTTGCGATGCGTCGCCGCCGACAAGGGTTGCGAGACCGTTCGGGGGATTTCCAACAATGGTTGCACCGCTTCGAACCGATTCAAGCAGTTTTTCCAGCGTTTCGGGGAGCATTCGTTTGTTGGTGGGGACCCAGAGTACATTGTACTGAATTCCTTCAGGCGTCGTCCATTTACCATCGCGTACGGTAAGCCGGTTAAGGAGCCCGTCGGGATTGCAATAATCGTACTTGTAACCGTCCAGTGCGAATTCCTGGACGGGTTTGTGATCGATTTCATCGCCCAGATACCACAATATGTCGGAAACCGGCTTGCCCCGCTCAAGCAGAAAGCAGCATCGAGCCAGGTAGTCCGTCAACTCGGGCATCTGATTCCACCAAGTTTGACTGCGAAGGAACGGAGTCCCGATTCCGGACCCGAAAGCGGTTCCCGGCGGCAGGAAATCCGTACGGGGATTGTGCGTGTAAGTGTGAAAGATGCAATGCGTGACTCCTTCGACAGCGTTGACGTTGAACGTGTTCTTGAGCATTTCCCAGTGTTCGTCCCAGGTCAGCGAGAAGGATGTAAACGCTTCGGCGGACACACGCGGCTTTCCGTACATTCGAGCAGCGGAGGCGGTCGGCTTGATTGGCTTGTAGTTCAGCGAGCCGACGAAATCGTCGGTCATCGGTTGCCAAAATTCGCACATCGGGACATCGGCGTGTTTGTAATACTCCATGATGTCGGCCGGGAAAATGTCACCCGCCGCCGTTTCGTACTGAATGGACAAACCGTTCCGTTTCGCATGCTCGGCCATGCGTCCATAAAATTTGTTCGCAAAAAGGTCGCCGATCGTGCTCCGCCAGTCCCTCAGGAACCGTTTCGACGTTTCATGATCCGTAACGACATAGCCGAAAACGGCCGGTAAGTATTTTAGTAGCGCATATCCGTTACGGCCTTGAAATACATTTTCGAGTCCCGGCGTCCATGTTTGCGTCTTGCATTCCCAGCTGTCCAGGAGCATTCCGCCGAGCAGGTCTCCATCGAGCGAACCGTCTTTTCCCGACAAACGGCCGATATATCCGGCGAAATGTTTGTCAGGGCCGTTTTCGGACAATTTATCGCATTCCCAACCGGTTCCTTACGGCGGGGCGGGGCCGTTGCGCATTCCCGTGTTGACGTGTCCGATGCGGAGAACCGTCCACGTTCCTGAAGGACTGTCTGACGGAACGGTCC
Organism: Thermoguttaceae bacterium; assembly: GCA_031549705.1. Lineage (GTDB taxonomy): Bacteria > Planctomycetota > Planctomycetia > Pirellulales > Thermoguttaceae > WRKP01. The sequence goes on along the minus strand of JAVBPI010000153.1, from coordinate 12,536 downwards.
AATCGAGTTTCCCGTCGACATTCATTTTGTTCGAAATGTCGAGAATATTTTTCGAATCGATAAAGCATGCGGGATTCTGCTTCGGATGTTCGCCTTCCCGGACGATGCTTCGAAGCGTCCAACCGGCTTCGGATTCCCAGTTGTTTTTTCGGGCGCCGCTGAAAAGGCGGAGCGAATTCAGCGTCATTTCGTGTTTGTTGACGATCGTGATACGGAAATGTTTCGACCGGATTTCATCGCATGCCAACGAAATCGGACGGTCGTCCTGCCAACTCGCCTGTGGAAGGTCAAGTTGAAAAACCGGTTCCGTATTATCGTCCGATATCACGGCTTCAAAATTGACGTTGACACCGGGAACATAACAACGCGGATGCAGAAAGCCGTTAATGCTCGAAAATTCAACGGTCCGCACCGTAACCGGCTCTGCGAAAACAACGTCGATCCGGCAGGGATTCGATTCCGAAGTCGGCGGCAGTTTCAATTTTCCTTTGGCGTTACCGTCAAAGCATTGCTCCCAAGGGAGGCCGTCCCGATTGCTTGCGACCGACTTCGGTTTGAGCGGCATGTTCGAATCGCCGATCGGCGTCGGAAAGGCGAGGACGGCAATGTCACGATAATCTCGCCAAACTTCGCCGGAGGGTTGCGGTTTCGGCAGGTCGAGTTGGATCGTTACATCCTTTCCGTGGCGAAAATCGGTGCGGCTCCATGCGAGATGCCGCATCGCATCGGAAGGTTCGATCCAAGGCCCGCCCGACATCGCCCAGCCGGGGCAGTTTTGCATGGTAAACCGCAAGCCAAGTCGTTTGCATTCTTTCGCCGTATGCCGGACGGCGTCGTCCCAATCTTTGCTCAGGCAGGGAATTTGCGGATCGACACCCGGCCAAGGGCCACCGAATTGGCCGTGAAAAAGCTGGACTCCCGCGATGCCTGCCGCCGCAATCGCTTCCCGGTCGGCCGTGATCCCCGGCTTCGAAACATTGCCGCCGATGAAGTGGAACCATGTTTCCGGACGATAACTCTTCGTCGGTTTTCGAAACATTTCAACATCGGCTTCACCGAATGGCCTTTGGAGTTCCACCAGCGATGGAACGATCGATGGTTGCGCACCGAGTGTATATTCGCTACAAATAAGTGCGGTGGCAACGACGATTCCGATGATGTGCCTTTTGAACATTATCCTAATTCAGATGTTTCAAATCATTTTTGAGGGACTCTCACACAGCTGCGAGAAGCACAAAAGAGATTGGGAATCCGACTTCTTTGTGCCATTTCGAGATAAAATTATCGAATGGACGACCGCCCGCTGGATATTCGATTAGTTTTCCGAAACAATATGAACCGGCCCCAAGAGTCCAGACAGTTGCAGCTTGTCGTCCGGTTTGTAAGGATTAACGGTCGCCCAGGTTTTACGTTTGTTTTCCGGAAGTTTCACGTCGCCGATGAGTCGGTTGACCCAAGTGTTGACGACTTCGACCTCCAACGTGTTTTCGCCGGGTTTGGCGAATTTCGTAACATCCAATTGCCACGGAGCGGTCCAAAGTATTCCGGCGTCCTGTCCGTTGAGCTTCACCGAAGCGGCGACTTGAACATCACCGAGATTGACGTACAGTTTTTTCGTTTCAGGCAACGAGTCGAGTTTGAACGTCGTCGTGTAAACGGCTGCTCCCGAATAATACCTGATCGCTTCGTTTTCCGAGCCGCTCCAGTCGATTAACTTATCGAAAGTCTGCGGTTCCTTCGGTCCTCGCTTGATCTCGTCGGATTCAAATCGAACCGTCCACGGGCCGTCGACGGTCGCAACGGTTTTCTGTTCCGGAAAATTCGCTTCGAGACTTGCCGTCGTCAACGGTTTACCGACTTTGCGGAACATGATGAACGCACTTCCCCAAGCGTCAAGTTTCAAGGGAACTCCGACTTGTTCGAACTGTTCCGGATCCGACGCATTGCGAACCGGCAGCGGTGTGGTGTTTTTCATTGTAATGGTCGAAAAGGCCGGAAGCGGCCGAATCGTTCCGTCGACGGGATCCCAGAATTCCGGCTGCTTTTTATCGACACGGAATCTCGCCATGAACGAAATCGGTTTATCGACCTGGTTCGTCAGGAAATAGATATCCGTTCCATCGGCGAGCTTTCGGTGAACGTACAGTGTGTCGGGATTATTTGTTTCGCAATCTTCTCCGGTCAAGGCGTTGAGAACGGCATGGAGATATCCCGCCTTATCACCGTCTTTCGCATAAAAATGAACCCAACCTTTTCCGACGGCGGCCCCGGTTACGTTGACGCCGTCGACTTTTTTCCAAAGTTCGTCGGCCATCTTGCGGACTTCCTCATCACAAGCCGGATAGTTTTGCAAGCTCGGCGAACGGGTCGGTTTCGGGCCATAAACAACGGCACCGGATTCAACGAGTTCCTTGATTTTTCGTAACGTCTCCGGCCGCATCGTCGTTTGGTTCGGCAGGACTAGCAGCCGGTACGACGTGCCGTGCGGCAGAACGAGGCGGCCGTCCTTCACGGACAATTTGTCGCGGATCACTTCGCCGTTGATGTAATCGAACGAATATCCTTTCGGGAGCGGCGGGTCGCACACGCCGGTCATTTTCGGGCAATCTTCGCCGATGAAATACGCCACGTCGGCGACGTTTTGTCCCTGTTGAAGCAGGAACATGCAGCGGCGCATGTATTCGACGAACGGTTTCATGTGCGAAAACCAAGTATTCTTGCGGTTGAATTCCGTCGAGAACCAGGCGTTCATGCCCGGTGTTTTTTCTTCGTACGGCTGGTGGATGTAAAGATGCAAAAGCGTGTCATTAATTCCTTCGGTGTAGGACCAATCGCAACGCTTTTTCAAGAGCCGCGGATAACGACCGAAGGTGTTCCCCCCAGCAGTGAAGGACTCGGCGGTAATTTTCGTTTTGCCGTAAATGTGACCACAAGACGAAGCGGCGCGGTTCTCGATCGAGCCGAGATCTCCTTCGTTCCAAAATTCCCCCGCGATGCCGTCGGACTGGCCGCCGTACTGCAAAAATTCACCGGGGAATCCCCAATGACCGTAACACTCCAGCCAAGTCGTCATGCCATGTTTGTTGGCGGCTTCGCGCAAACCGCCGACATAATCGTGCGCCACCTTGTCGGCGACGAAACGGCGAAGGTCCCACAGAAAGCGGTCCGACATTTCCGGACTCCCGACGACGACGCCGCTCATCACGGGAATGTACGGCGTCGGGTCGTAACCGTACGTTTTTTTGAATTCGGCGATGAAATCGTCCGTCCAATTCTGTCCGCCGGTTTCGTAACTGTCCTGCACGGCGACTTTGAGCGATTGGCGATCCGCTTCCGGAATTCGTTTCAATATTTCACCGAGATAGGCGTCGAAGTGAAAAGTGACGTGTTCCTTGCTCATCTTGTCGATTTCGAGTCCTTTCGCTTCCGGCGATGCAGGACCGTTTTGCACGCCGGTCGTGAGCATACCGGTCCGCTGAATCGTCCACTCCCCTTCGGGAACGTCCCATGTCAACGTGCCGTCGGGCTGCATGAATTGCGAAATGTCGAGAACGTCTTTCGGATCGACGGCGAGTTTCGGATCGTCCAGTTTCGGTTGGTCGGGCCACATGTAAGCGTCCCAAAGCGGCAGCGGCGTCGGCCACATTTTGGCGAGCGTCTTTTCCGCAACGGATTCGACGGCCGGTGCCGAACGAAAACGGATTGCCAGTTCCGGCGTGCCGTGAATATCGGTGAATTTCAATTGAAAATCTTTGGCACACGTCGCCGGAATCGAAATCAACACCGGGGCAAACGGATCGAAACCGACGTTCGGGTTCGGGTTGCTGCGATCGAACCGTGCGGTTTTGACCGGCTTCCATTGGCCTTCGATTTTCGCGGAAATCTCGACTGTTGCTCGCGCCGGAGTTTTTGTTACAATCGCAATGTTTCGAACAGGCGAGTGGTCCCCCGCGAGACTTGTTTCGCAAACGTCGCCGTTCTTGGCAAGCTTGAAACTCGTCTCCGAAACATCGCCGGCATTTTTCGGCGACTTGAATGCCAGCACCTTGACATCTTGAAAATCCTTGCCGGGCGTTTCGAGTTTCCCTTCGAATTTTTTCGGTCCGACGACCGTCGTCGCGGAAGTGGCAAGGTATCGCATCGACCGTTCCGGCTTGACCCACGGACCACCGGACTGGCTCCAACCGGGACTGTTGAACATGCCGAGGTCGATGCCGAGACGTGTCGCGGTTCGCAAGGCTTCGTGAACCGCGTCCCACCAATCATTGGAAAAGATTTTGACCGATCCGTATCCGCCCCCCTGTTCGCCGATGTTGCCGATGAAGGCGCGGCCGATGCCGATCTCTTTCATCGCTTCGAGATCCTTGACGATTCCCTCCTTCGAAATGTTGTCGTTCACCCAATACCAATACACGCTCGGCCGAATGTCGTTCGGCGGTGTACGAAAACCGGTTTCCAACGATGTTTCCCCGGCGTGGAGCGAGATCGAAAGTGAAAGAAAAAGAGCCGGAAGGACAAAGGACAGGACGAATCGGATAACGGTCGGTTTCATGGACATAACACTGGCATGGATAGAGGGACGTATATGTTTCCCTCAATTATCGAGTATTGCATGCCAATCGTCAATACCGATGATCGGTTTGGCGAAATCGCAGGCTTTTTCCTCGTCAGGAGTATCGAGCGCCTTGTAAAGATGCCAGATCGGTTTCTTCCCATGCGGATCGTCGGGAGCGTCATGGTATTTGCGGAGCCCGAGCTTGAGTCCCCCTTCTTCGTGAGCATCGGCCCAAAGATGGTATTGAAACGCCGTGACATTGTTGAGCGATTTCAATTTCTTCCAGGTGTACGCCATTCCGGCGGCTTGTTCAAGCAGGGATTTCTCCGAATAGTCCGGCGAACTCAAACCCTGTTCGGTCAGCTGAATTTCACGGGGTCTGTTACGAAAACAAACATCGGGACGTTTCACCCAGGCATCAAGCACTTCGATGTTACGATAAGTCAGGTACGGCGTCTCCGTGTTTCGAATCGCCTGGGAATCCTCCCAGGTTCGCGGATTGGCGATGTCCTGGGGGTAAGGATGAAAGGCGACACCCCATTCGAAATTTCCTTCCGTGTTCGAAAATTTGACGAGATATTCCAGCAAGCTCTTGGCGGCGTAGGCACGCGGATCGTGAACGGCGGTCCAGCAATGGTCCAGCGAAATCAGTGTTTTTGCGTTTGGGTCGTATTGCCGTGTGAGCGCTTGCGTCAACCGCATCGATTTTTGATACAAATTCATGTAGCTCGCCGTACTTTTTCGTCCGGCCGAGGTCCAAAAGAATCCGCTGTTGATTTCGTTGTGCATGATCCAATAATGAATCCGGCCGAATTCGCCGTCGGGTCGGGAATATCGTTCCGCAAGGAAATTCATCGCGGCGGCGTAAGCCTCGACGGATTCCCGGGACGAAAAATTCGGCATCACGAACGCGCAACCGTGATCGGCGTCGGGATGCGAAACCAACCGGTGCCAGGAACCTTCCGGGGCGTAACGCCCCGGCGGGATCAGGACGATCGCGGAAACCATCCAACCGTTTTCGGCGGCGATTTTCGTTTGTTCGTCGATTTCAGCAAGATGATTCGATCCGACGTACCAAGTCCTGCCGCAATATTCGTACGGAGTACGGTCCGGTGCATTTTCGGTGAAAAGCACCTGGTTCAGGAGGATGTTGAACGTCACCGAAGCGATCCCGAGTTCCTGCATGTCGGGATGGTTCAACGGACAGCCGCCGATTCCCTTGAGCGATTTCGGTTTGGCGGCGGGCAACTTGGACCGGGACTCGATGTCGTCGACATAATGCAAGGCAGAAAGCCGTTCCAAGCCGCTGTTCGTTTGTCGGGCCAGAGCGAACCCGGTCAACAGGCGATCTTGTTCGTCGTCGGAGAAACGAGGCAAAATCGTTTCAAAAACACCGTTATCGCCGAAATTGCCGATCGGATGGAACATTTCACCGCCGTTCAATTGCGTAACGTCTTTCCAGAGAGGGATTTCGATCAAGCGAAGGTTTTTCATATCCTGTTGCGCAACGGCGCCTTTGATCAGAATGGTTCCATCCTTTCCGGTCTCGATTGACTTGATTTTCGCAACGGGTTTTTCCAGGAAGTAGGCGTCGAGCCTTGCGGTCAATTCGCGATCCATCTTCGTCTTGTGGTCCCGATTCTCCCGTTCTTCAATTTCATCCGGCAGCGGAGCACGAACGCAGAGATTCCGAATTCGAGCCATGTTGCCCGGGTGTTGCCCCATCGTGATGCGAAGCTGCTTGACCGGCTTCGGCGGCGCGGCGGCGGTCGCCGAAATATCGATACCGTAATTCGTCCAGCCTTCGGTGCGGGAAACGCCGTGGTATTCGATCATGCGTGGAATGTCCAGTACGCTTCCGACGAAGATCAAGAGTCTGCCGACGCCGGTGGTACTGAAACACTCGAATGAAAGTATCGGTGTTTTCTCAAGGTCGATTTCGCCGTCAACGTCGACGTAAAAATACGGATCGGCGCCGGTGGTTTTGATTTCCCATCCGCCGTTTTCGAGATCTTTCAATTCAAGATGATTGACGTCTCTCTGAACAGGGCGAAGTACAGGAGTATCTGCCAAGGAACAAATCGATGCGGAGAAAAAAAACAAACAGCAACACAAGAGGAGACGATAACGATGGGGTGTCATGGCGTCAACGGGGAGGCAAACGATTCAAACAGTCCCGCAACCGATCGACGGCGATCTCCTCCGGATCTTGCGGCGGTTCCTGTCGCTGTAAATATCCATGCAAATGCTTTTCGGTTCGCCGAAGCGCCTGAGGTTGATTCTTCTCCGTGTATTTCCAAATTCGTTGCGCAACGAATTTCGTCATCCGATCGAGGTCGTCGCGAACGTCTCCGCTCCACGCTCGGGTGTTCCCCCTCCTTTTCGAAGGTGTTCGCCGCGATGACTCAATGCATCAAAAGAGTTTGACGAGTTCGTTGAGCATCTCCGGTTGAACGAGAGCGACGACGTCGTCCCCCGCCTTGAATTGAAAATCGGCGTTCGGAACCTGGACATATCCTTCCCGAATCACCGCTCCGAAAAGACAGCGAGGCGGCAATTTGACGCTCCTCAGCTTATCCTTCGTAATCGCCGATCCTTCGGGGACCTGTAATTCAACGACGTCGACGGCACGGGGAAAAAGCTGCGTGTTACGAAAAACAACGGCACCGGTGTTCAGGAATCCGAGAATCTGCCGCGTCATCACAATCGACGGAACAATCGATTTGTCGATCCCGATCCGCTTCGCCAGCTCCCGATAGTTGGAGCGGTCAATCGTGATCATCGTCTGGATCTTCGGATTGTACGTTTTCACCTCCAACGCGGCGATGATGTTTCCTTCGCCGAGCCCCGTACAGGCGACGAACGTGTCGAGGTTCTCAATCTGTTCGTTGTAAATATCGTTACGGCTCGTCGAGTCGCCGTGAATCACGGTCGATTTCGGAAGATGCGTCGAGAGAAATTCGCAGCGGGTCCGGTTCACGTCCATCACGGTAACGTCGTAACCGCGGGATTCGAGAATCAACGCCAATTGGAACCCGGTTTCACCGCCGCCTCCGATCAGCACCCGCTGTTTTTTCACGGAAGACGCCTGGAGCTTCTTCTTCACGTTTTCGATCTCTTCACGGACACCGATCAACGAAACGCGGTCGCCGGCCTGAATCGAATCGGAAGCGGTCGCAATTTTCGTTTCGGAACCGCGACGGATCGTTGCGACCCGAACATCCGTCGGGAAATGGAGCTGCGACAATGGTTTCTGGTACGCCACCGGCGGATCGCTGAAAATCGAAACTTCCTGTAACTCGATTTCGCCGTTGGCGAAGTGTTCGATCTTCCAGTCGCCGGTCTCCCGGATTTCGCTGGCGATTTCCGCCGCCGTCAACGACTCGATGCTCACCAAGCGGTCGATGTTGAAGTGCTGACGGTAATCGAATGTGCTCGTCTCCCGCATCGATCGGGCATAAACGTGCGCCGCGGCACGGCGAACGCCCATCGCTTTGGAGAGGCTCGCCCCGACAAGATTCGTTTCATCACTTCCCGTCACGGCAAGGCAAATGTCCGCCGAGGTCGCGTCCGCTTGAAACAGCGTGCTGGCGTGCGTCGCGGAACCAACGATCACCGAAGCGTCCAGCGCATCGTCGAGCTGTTTGGCGACGGTCGGATTTTGCTCGACGATCGTAACGTCGTGCTGTTGGTCGCAGAGAATCTTCGCGATGCTTCCGCCGATGATGCCGCCGCCGAGAATGAGAATTCGCATGGTGATTATCCGGGGACTGCGCTGCGCTTCGGCCCCGGCTCTTTAGGAGAACGATATTCCGCACAGCATTTTTCGGTTTCCCAAAACGTTACGGAATCGATGGGGAAGCCGAACGATGCGGTTTGATCAAAAAGAAGTTTTGCAAGCGTTTCCGCCGTCGGATTTTCGTCCATCAGAAACATCGGCTCGTTCATTTTCCTGAGCACCGCCACCAATGGATCATTCCGCTGAAGCACCATTTTATGGTCGATGTTCTCTTCGATCCAAACGCCGATGGTCTTTTTCAGTTCCGTGAAATCGAGCACCATTCCCGCCTTGTCGAGTTTATCGCTGCACAACACGATACGGGCGGTTCCGTTGTGTCCGTGCGGGTGGGCGCACTTACCGTTGTAATCGAGCAAGCGATGACCGTAACAAAATGTAAACTCACGGGAAACGGTAAACACGGGCGTAAAGTTTTGTAATTAATACTCGAAAACGAAAAATTGCCGCCCCCATCCCCCCGCGCAGGGGGGGAAGACGAAGAATCTTGTGCTATTTCTTTTTCACCGGAACGTCGGTCGAGTATAAAACCCCTTCCCGAAGAATGAGAACGCGGACGGTTCCGCTGGTCGGGTTCAGCGTCGGCCAAGCCTTCGCAATGAAGCGCATGTCGTTGGTCGAGGTCGCAACCCATTCGTGGATTCCGATGATTACGTCGCCTGGCGAAACCCCTTTGTCGTTCATCGCGGAATCTTCTTTGACCGCCTTGACCGTAACGCCGCCGTAAGGATAATCGTTCACGAATTGAGCGTAATTCCGTTGGTATTCCTCTTTCGTGAGCGGCGTGTATCGAAGTCCGAGAGCTTCCCAGACATTATCATCACCGGGCTTGGCTTGATTGGCAACCTTCGCCGAACCGGTCGCGTTGGCGGCGTTCGGGCCGGAACCCGCCAGTTGACGCCGTGAACCGTTTCGGGCGAAGCTGTCGTCCTGCGGAGCGGCCAACGTCAAGGCGATGTCGAGCTTTTCCTGTTCCCGAAGGATGTTGAATCCGAGATCGTCGTTCGATTTCCGACCGATCAACGCGCGAGAGAAGTCGATTTTGTTCGAAACGGAATACTTTCCGGCACCGGTGATGATATCGCCGACCTTGATTCCCGCCGCCGCCGCCGGACTGTTCGCATCGACCGATTCGACGACGACGATGCTGCGCCGTGGTTCGTCGGCGGAGATTCCAGCGTTTTTCGCGACATCGGAGTCCGAATCCGTCTGGTAAACCTGGAGGCCGAGGTAAGCGAAACGGGACTCGGCGTTGGCGATCAATCGGGAAGAGACGTCGACGATCTGGTCGACCGGAATCGCGAACGCAATGCATTCCGCTCCTTGCCGAATCGCGGCGTTGATCCCAATCATTTCACCGTTGACGTTGAACAACGGACCACCGGAATTGCCCGGATTGATCGGCGAACTGATCTGGATCGCGTTTCTGTAAGTCAATTCGTCCGTAACGACGACTTCTTCGCCGACGCCGCTGATCAACCCGTGCGTCGCTTTGAACGGATACCCGTAAGGATTGCCGATCACCATGCAAAATTCGCCGGGCATGACATCGTCGGAGCGGCCGAGCGTCATCGTTTGGAGCGGTTCCTTCGGCGTGATTTTGATAATCGCAAGGTCGGTTTCCGTGTCCCGAGCAACCAGCGTAGCGGTAAATTTTGAGCGGTCGAAGGTCGTGACCTGGATTTTGCGGATTCCCTGCACGACGTGGTAATTTGTAACGATGTACCCCCGTTCGTCGATAATGACGCCGGTCCCCATGCCGTTGTACGACTTACCGGATTCGCCGTTTTTGCCGTCGCCGCCGAATTCGTCAACTTTGTCCCCTTGAATGTTGACTACGGCGTTGACGTTTTTCTTATAGGCACGGGTCGCCCAGTTTTCGCGGTCCTCCGATGCGGAAATCCACGAAGATGCGGCGAACGACAAAATGATTGTCCAAAGAAAAATCGCGGTTTTCAATTGATGTCGTCGTTGCACCGGTTTTCCCCTCTGAAGCGAGTTTACGTCGAAGAAGTTTATCCAATCATGCGAAGCTGGGCAAACTCCGAAAGACGGGTTGCTGCCGTGATCCCTTCCAAGGCCAAAAGCGCGGACGCTATTCCTGAGGCGAGACGAACCGTCTGCCCGGCTTGGCTTACAAAAGGATTTCGGCGTTCCCTTGAAGGCATCTTCAACACGACTGGCAAAGCCCGGACAATCCGAAAATCTTCGCCGTTTTAACAGGCAACGAAAAAATCGCTCCCTACGTCATTAGAAAATTCTTGCCGAATATTCCCGTTTGAGCGGTCGACAGATTCCAATAGACTCTCTTCATTGTTATAATGTTCAGGCCAGAGAGATTTGGCAATTTGAGTGTTTTATAAGAGCGTTGATGCCTGATAACACGTTGACTTTCCTCTCCGCTCCCGGAGGGAATGGTGGGGACGTGATAATCAACCGTTGCCCATGGATTAAGCAAGCAAATTTTTTAAACCGAACGTAATACAGATACATTTCAACAAATCCCAACCGATTTCCATTTGAAAACCTATGAAAAATGTCGTTGCAATGATTCTCGGTGGCGGTCGGGGCACCCGACTTTATCCGCTCACGAAATTTCGATCGAAACCGGCGGTTCCGATCGGTGGCAAATATCGTTTGATCGATATTCCGCTCTCGAATTGCATCAACAGCGGCCTGAACAAAATGTATGTACTGACGCAGTTCAACTCCGCCAGTCTTCACAGGCATCTCAACTCGTTCCAGTTTGACTATTTTGGCGGCGGGTTTGCCGAAATCCTCGCCGCTCAACAGACGACCGGCGGTTCGAGCTGGTATCAGGGAACGGCGGACGCGGTGCGGCAGAATTTCAGCTTCATTGAGCAGCGGAACATCGATTATGTGTTGATCCTCTCCGGCGACCAACTCTACAAGATGGACTTCAACGACATGCTGAAGACCCATATCGAAGCGGGCGCCGATGTTTCGATTTCCGCCGTTCCTGTTCACGGTTCGCAGGCGTCCGGCCTTGGAATCATGCGGGTCGGCGACACCGGACGCGTTGAAGGATTCCTCGAAAAGCCGAAAACAGCCGAAGACCTGAAGCTCGTTCGAACCGATCCGGCATGGATCGACGCCCGGGGAATCAAGGCGAACGGCCGTGATTGCCTGGCGAGCATGGGAATTTACCTCTTCAATCGTGACACGCTGATCGAAGTGCTTGAGAAAACGGATTACACCGATTTCGGCAAGGAAGTTTTCCCGGCAACGATCCGCACGAAGAAGGTCCACGTTCACCTGTTCGACGGCTATTGGGAAGACATCGGTACGATTCGAGCATTTTTCGACGCCAATCTGGCGATGACACAGAAGAACCCGCCGTTCGAACTTTCGCACCCGGAATGGCCGACGTACACGGAACCGCGATTCCTGCCGCCGAGTCGCGTCGACGGGGCGACGATTCGTGGAAGTCTCATTGCCGACGGTTGCGATATCGAAGAGGGAGCCGTGATCGAAAACAGCATCATCGGCCTCCGTTGCCGGATTGGCAAGGGGGTGAAAATTCGCAACTCGATCATCATGGGTTGCGATTTCTACGAAACCGAAGCCGAACGGACGCAGCACAACAGCAACGGCATGCCGCCGCTCGGGATCGGCGACTACTCGGTGATCGAAAACGCGATCGTCGACAAGGATTGCCGCATCGGTAAGCGGGTGTTCATCCTGAACGAGAACAACGTCGTCGACGGCGACGAAAAACCGTACGGAATGATCCGCGACGGCGTGATCTGCATCCAAAAGGAAGCGATCATCCCCGACGGCTGGAAACTTTCCTGAAACAAGAAGCAAGTAAGTATTCGGCCGATCGGGTGTTTCGCCAAAGAGGGTGAATTCGTCATTTCGACCGAAGGGAGAAATCTCACTGCCCCCACTGAGCTTGGAATACCAACCTCTTCATCTGGGTGAGATTTCTCCCTACGCTGCGCTACGCTCGAAATGACGAAAAATACCAAACGGTTGTTGTAGTACGACGCCATGAAAAACGACGATCAACCTGAAAACCGGTTCGGACCGCTCGTTCAATTCGCACTCTGTTTTCTGGGCTTTGCAGCGGTTTTATTCGTGATCGCCCTCTTTTTCGTCCTGAAATCCGGCCACGAAATCCGATTCGACATGTCAGCTTGGGATTGGGGGAACCGTTCGCCC
>JAVBPI010000147.1:0-13850 GCA_031549705.1 Thermoguttaceae bacterium | reverse complement strand
CCATTGCTCTTGCAACCGACGGCGCCGAAGGCGAGTGTCAGAAGAACCAGAGCGGTAACGAGTGATTTTGTTTTAGTCCGCATGTAAACTTCCTTGTAATCGGGCTTTGACAAAACAGAAAAGCGGTGAGCCGACGATCACTAAATCTTTCGTGCTCCGGGGGGCCTCACAATGGCCGTAATTTCCGCTACTGCTGTTACTATCGGATCATTTTACCCAGTTGACGACTAAAATTTCGAAAAAACCGGAAATTTTTCGTAAACTCTTTCAAACGAACGCGGAAGTATAGAGTTTCGGCGAACGGTGTCAAGAGCAAAAACCGCCCGTTGATGTGTGGTCGCTCATCATCTCAAGAAAAACCATCGGCTTCTTGCTTTTCACCGCGACGCCGGGTTATAATGATGTTCTCCAGCATCTTGCCGAAAACGCCAACCCCTTTTCCGGAGAACGATCATGAACGCTCATTCCCTTATTACGCGGTTCGGAATCGCATTGTCCGTTTTACTTCTCTTGACGATGTCGTTCGGTTGTAGCAGCGGAAAAAAGAAAGGTGCTAAAAAGGATTACGGCAAACCGACCTGGCTCAAAATCGACAAGCCGAAACTCACCAAGTTGAGCAGCGACGAAACGAATCTCGAAGGGGGAACCGTCACCGTTTACGATCCGGAAGGGTGGGAACGCCAACCGCCGGGCTCCGCCAAGCCGCCGAAAGGGTTCAAATCGGTGATCGTGTTCAAAAAAGGGGGCGCGACTCTCATGATGACGAAAAGCAAAAACGCCAAGGAGATGCCCGACCTTGACGAAGAAAATATCGAAGGCTTCGCCGAATCCGCCCAAACATTGTTCAAAGCACCGGTCAAAATGCTCAAACTCGGCAGCATCGTCGGCGTGATTTTCGGCAAACGGGTTGCGGACACCAACCGTCTCAGCAAGTTTTACGATCGTCGGATCGTTGCGACCAGTATTAACGGACAGCTCTTCACCTACGAACTCGTCGCGGAACAAGGGGAAATCAAGGAGTCGCTCCTGAACGCCCTTTTTGCCCTGATTTCCAAGACAAAAATTGCCGGGGTCGAAGCTCCCCCGGAAGAAGAAACGACCGTTGCCTCGACGACTCCGGAAAAACCGAAGAAAGAGGAGCCGAAAAAGGAAGAACCGACCGTTGCCGCCGCAACGCCGGAAGAGCCGAAGAAAGAGGAACCGGTCGTTGCCGCCGCTCCGAAAGAGGAACCGAAAAAAGAAGCGACGAAGAAAGAGGAGCCGGTTGTTGCCGCCGCTCCGAAAGAAGAACCGAAAAAAGAAGAACCGAAAGCCGCCAAACCGGCCGCCCCGAAAAAAGACAAGTCCAACACCAAAGCGATCCTCGACGAACTCGACTCGCTCCTGAATTAGTGGAGAGTGGATTGTGGACAGTGGAGAGTGAAGACGCAAGCGTTCGTCATCCGATCCACCATCTGCTATCGATTCTTCACACTCCGCTATCAACTCTCCACTATCAACTATTTTGCCATGCAATTCACTGAAGGGAATACCGTCGGGATCGACTTGGGTACGACTTTTTCCACGATCGCGCAAGTCAATAATGAAGGGGCGCCGATTCCAATTCCGAACGAGGACGACGAAGTCGAAACCGCCAGTTTGATCCTCCTCGCCGAGTCCGGACACGTCATCGTCGGTCCGAACCGCAACCGGGCGGCGATCGAGAAGCCGGAAAACGTCGTCGAACGGATCAAGCGGGAAATGGGAACGTCCGAATTCAAGCGAACCTTCGACGGTCGCGAAATCACCCCGGAATTCATTTCGGCGTTGATCCTGAAAAAGTTGAAACAGGACGCCGAACGAAAAATCGGCAAGATCGGCAACGCCGTGATCACGGTCCCGTATTATTTCAACGACACCCGCCGCAAGGCGACGCAGGACGCCGGCCGTATCGCAGGGCTGAACGTGATCGACATCATCAACGAACCGACGGCGGCGACGTTGACGTATGCCTGGCACCGGGGGGAACTCGGCGTTGCACACGCCAAGGATTTCCAAAAACGCCGGGTGCTGATTTACGACCTCGGCGGTGGAACGTTCGACTCGACGTTGGTGGAATACACGCCGACCCATTTCCACGTTTTGGCGACCGACGGCGACGTGATGCTCGGCGGCGTCGACTGGAACGATCGGCTCCTCACCTATATTTGCGACGAATTCAAGGAGAAGCACGGCATCGATCCCCGCGACTCCGCCCAAATGGTTCAGGTTTTGCGCAACGATTGCGACTTGGCCAAGATCGACCTCTCGCGCCGTCAGGAAACCGTGATCCACATCCGTTACGAAGGAAAATCCGCTGCGGTCCGGGTGTCCCGGGAAAAGTTCGACGAGCTGACAAACGACCTGCTCCAACGGACAATCGATACGACCGATTTCGTGCTCGAACAAGCGCAACTGAAATACAGCGACCTGGACGCGATCGTCCTGATCGGCGGCTCCATCCTGATGCCGCAGGTTCCCCGACGGCTGAAGGAACACACCGGCTTGACCCCCTACCAGCACGCGGACCTCGACCCGCACACCGCCGTCGCCAAGGGGGCCGCGATTCACGCCGCGATTCTCGAAGCGAAACACCGTGCCGACGATTCGACGCTCGGCGACAAAGTCAAGAAATTGTTGGAGCCGATCCGCCAGGAAGACGTCAACTCGCACGGTCTCGGGATCGTCGCCATGGACCCGCGTTCGAAAAAGGCGATCAACCATATCATGATCCCCCGGAACACGACGCTTCCCTTCCAGGTGACGCAAACATTCCAGACGAACAAGGACAACCAGGAACGGATCAGCGTTCAAGTCCTCGAAGGGGACGCCCCCGATCCGGTCGCCTGTTCGCTCCTCGGCAAATGCAAGATCACGCAACTGCCGGGCGATCTGCCGAAGGGTTCCCCCGTCGACGTGACGTATTCGTTCGATAAAAACGGCCGCATCGCCGTCAGCGCCAAGGAAAAATCGTCCGGAAAAGAAGCCGAAATCGACATTGAACGGCGGGGAACGCTCGACGACAAACAAGTCGACGACTTCATCCGGGTGGCGTCCGATTATAAAGTGGAGTAATAGCGCGGAGTCCCGGCAAAACGATATGAGCGAACCATCATCGAACACCGCTCCGAGACGCGTCGCCGTTCTCGGTTCCAGCGGCAGCATCGGACGCAGCGCCCTTGAAGTGATCGCCGAATCCGAAGGGCGGCTCGAAGCAATCCTGCTGTCGGTGCACCGCCGTACGGATATTCTCGTCGACCAGATTCGCCAGCTCGCCGTCCGTTGCGTCGCGGAGCGTATTCATTCAACACAGCATTCGACGCAACAGGTTCAACCGACGACGCAAACCCGATTGCCGCAATGGGTCGTCATTACCGATGAAACGGCGGATCGGACGCCGCTGGACGATCTTCCCCCCGGTATTGAAGTCTTCTTCGGACACGACGCCCTTTGCGAACTGGTTAAACGTCCGGAAATCGACGTCGTGCTCTCCGCGATCGTCGGCAGCGCCGGCTTGACGAGTACTTGGTCCGCTTTGGAAGAGGGAAAAATCGTTGCGCTGGCAAACAAGGAATCGCTCGTCATGGGGGGCTCCCTGATTACGGAGCTCGCCAGGAAAACCGGCGGAAAATTGATTCCCGTCGACAGCGAACACAGCGCGATTCTCCAGTGCATTCAGGGCTGGGAAATCGCCGACGGGGGAATGCCCGGTTCACGAACGGCGAACTCCGTGATCGAAAAGATGATCCTGACCGCCAGCGGCGGACCGTTCCGAACCTGGTCGTTGGAAGAGCTCGCCAAGGTCACGGTCGAAGACGCCTTGGCGCATCCGACGTGGAATATGGGCCAAAAAATCACGGTCGATTCCGCGACGCTGATCAACAAGGCGCTGGAAATCATCGAAGCCCGTTGGTTCTTCGACATCCCGGTCGGAAAAATCGACGTCGTGATCCATCCGCAGTCGATCGTGCATTCGATGGTCGAGTTCATCGATGGCTCGACATTAGCGCAACTGAGTCCGCCCGACATGCGGTTGCCGATCCAGTTGGCGTTGAACTATCCGAACCGTTTCGACGGTCCCGCCTCCCGAATGGATTGGAAAAACCGGTACACGTTGGAGTTCTATCCGCCGGACTTGGACCGCTTTCCGGCGATTGCGCTCGGTTTGGAAGTCGCCGAAACAGCGGGGACGTCCGGTGCCGTGGTCAATGCCGCCAATGAAGTCGCCGTCGCCGCCTTCCTCGAAGGAAAGCTCCCGTTCCGAAATATCGTGACGGTATGCCGCTCCGTGTTGGAACACCACCAATATGAACGGCGTCCGACACTTGAACGGATTCTTGAACTCGATCAATGGGCGCGGCAGGAAACGAAAAAACGGATTTCGTAGAAACTTCCGTCATCCCTGCGCAGGCGGGGACCTGGACGATTGGTTTTATTGTTCGTTTGCATCCGTTATCGACGGAAACTTGATGCGCCGTGAATTACCGTTGCATAAACACATTGTGATCTGTTCTCTCGGTCCCCGCCTGCGCGGGGATGACGAGATTCTTCTCACCCCGCGGCGGATTCCGAACCGATCAGCGTACTGATGATCTCTTTGAGACTCGTCGAAAGACGCGGCCAGGAACTGACCAATTTCACCAGTTCGGCGTCGACGGGCGGGACCGGTTTCTCGGTCAGATTTTGAAGGCCGTTGTCGAGCGGAATGCCCGGATACGATGTGCATGGAGACGTAACTTCGCGCGATTTCGAGCTCGGCAAAGCAACCGGATCGACAACGATGTGCGCTCCGCGTCCATGGGGCGCAACCGGTTTCCTGGCGAGCGTTCCCAACGGTTTCGCCGGTTTGCCGAACGGAGGCGCGACGTTTTGTTTTACGGCTTTCGTTTCGCCGGGGAGCATCGGAATCGTTTTCGGCACCGAACCGCAAAGCACCGATTTCGGCTTCGGCCCCTTGTTCTGCTTCGCCGCCAAGGCCGTGCGAAACGCCGCCGTCGGTTTGCGTGTCATCGGAGAATGTGCCGCTCCGACGAGACGTTGACGTCCGAAATTCTCGTCGACGGAAGGCCGAAAAGGTCGATCTCCGTTGGCGAAGAAATCGGCAATCTCCTCGTCCCGGAATTCCCGGAACGGAATCGCCGTTGGAACCGATTGAAGGGATTCGTCGCTCGACATGATGTTCATTGGAAGATGAAGACCGTCATCCCCGCGAAGGCGGGGACCCAGAGATTGTGTCTCAATGCACCCTTGCTCACGTTCTTCACGGTTTTTTCTTCTTGACGACGGATGCAAACGGTTCATCACGTCGTTTGTCTAGGTCCCCGCCTGCGCGGGGATGACGACTTTACGCTGCGTCGCGGGACTTCATTTCGGACCACGACCGCTTGTATTGCAGCGCTTCGAGCAGTTCGGTGAGCGTCAGGGTGCGGTTTTCGAGTTCGAGCGGGATCTCCATGCCGGGATCACAAACCAAATCGACGGTTCCGTCTTCGCCGATCAGATCGTCGAATTCCCGAAGCAGACCGTCCTGGACCGCTTGACGAACCAAATGGCCGCGAGTCGCCGAGATTTCGCTCGCTCGTTCGCCGAGACTGTCTGCGGCGCGCTTCGCCAAGGCGGGAAGATATTCGCTCGCAATCTCAATGATACGCGGGGTGTAAACTTTGACTTGCATCTGTCAGTCTCCTCGGAATACTTAGTAATAATGGTAAGACTCGGAATCGCCGAACGGCTGACGCACGGAGACCGATGTCTGTTCCTTTGTCGTATCGGCCGATCGACGGCAACCGTTTTACTGTTTTTAACGATTTTTTCGGATTTCACGGATTTTGCGATTATTATACTCGTCGACGGGAAAACACGGCCATTCTATACTGTGCATTCTTCGCAATCTGACGATTCTTCAGTTTTTTCAAGCGAGTTTCACCCTGTTCGGCGTTCTCTTCAACTTTTTTGCGAAACGAATCGACAATGGTCGCGTATAATACCCATATCGTGCAATCCTGTTGTTTTTCGTGGCCGTTTTGATCGGTTACTTGCTCATAAACTGTGATTTCCGACAACTCAAAGCGTCGATACAGGGACGGGAGAACATACGCCCCCCCCGAAAAAGAGGTTCACATGACCGGAATACAAAGCAGCGTCGGACTCATCTCCGGCATCGACTACAACTCGTTGGTCGAGCAGTTGGTCAAACTGGACGGCGCCCAGCGCGATTTGCTCGATGCGCGGACCGAAAAGCTCAAAAAACAGGAACTCGCGATCACGGACACGATCGCCCGGTTCGTGAAGGCGAGTTACATGATCACCAGCTTGAACAAGGCGGATCCGTTCGACTTTACCGAACTGGCGAGCAGCAACAGTGCCGTCCTCACCGCGACCCGCAACGGCAAACCGTTGGAGGGTTCGTATCAATTCACGCCGCTCCAAATGGCGTCCTCGCAGCAGACGGTCGCCGCAGGGGTCACCAGCGACACGCAGGCGCTCGGCAAAACCGGAACGATCACCATCGGCAGCGGACGAACGTTGGAGAACAATATCGCCTTGACGGAAACCAACGGCGGCGACGGATTTGCGAAGGGATACATTCGTGTTACCGACGGCAGCGGCACCCGCGCAACGATTGATCTGCGCAACTGCACGACGATGAACGACGTGATCAAAACGATCAACGACACGACGAGCATCGACATTTTCGCGGAACTGGACGGCGACAAACTCGTGATTACCGACATGAGCGGCAGCGACAAATCGACGTTGACCATTGCGGAAGTTTCCGGCGGTCGGACGGCGGCGTCGCTCGGCATCCTCGGCAAGGCGAACGACGACGGCGTCTTGAGCGGTCAGTCGATTTACCGGCTTGGAACGAACACGCGACTCGAAACGCTCAACGACGGCAACGGGATCGTCATGGACAACCTGTTGGCGGACATGATTTTCACCTGTAAAGACGGCTCGACGGTCAATGTCGACTTCAGCTATCGGGCAACGACTCAGGAAGTCGAAGCCGGCGCCCCGGAGATCAAAACCGAAGTCACGCTCGGCGATCTGCTCGACACGATCAACAACGCGAAGGACAGTAAAGGGGTTGCGGGAAAAATTCGTGCGGAAATCGCCGACGACGGCAAGAGCCTTGTTTTCCACGACACGACGGAAGGAACCGGAACAACGAAATTGACGCAATCGCTGGGAAGCCTGACGAGTCCGATCCTGCAATCGCTCGGTTTGGTCAACGGTAAATTCGATCCGAACACACCGTTGACAAGCGACACCGGTATTTTCCGAACACGGCAGTTGATCGGCGAACTCGATTCCGTGCTGACTTCGAGTTTGAACGGCGGCATGGGACTTTCCGCTGCAAGCGCCGGTTCCATTGAAGTGCAGGATCGCGCCGGCAATAAGGCGACGCTTGACTTCACGCAAGCGGAGCTCGACTCGATGCAGACGCTCAACGACACGATCAAGTTGTTCAACACGAAGTTGGCGGACGCCGAGGTCGGAATTTCGGTCGAAATGAACGACCAGAAAACGGGAATCAAAGTCGTCGATACGACGGGCAAGTCCTCGGCGAACCTGATTTTCCGTGACAAAACGACAACCGTCGAGACGCCCGGCGCCACCGAAGACGATGCGCCGACCACGACGACGATCAGTCCGAACATCGCAAAGTCGCTCGGCTTGGAGGTCAATCAGGCGGGGGGAACCGCCAACGGGAAAAGTCTGGGCATCCAGACGGTCTCGTATTCGACGAAGCTCTCCGACATGAACGGCGGCAAAGGGGTCACGCTGGCCGGCGGCAAGTTCACGGTCGTCGACTCCAACGGGCGTTCGGGAACCGTCACGATCGATTCGAGCAAGCACAAGACCGTCGGCGACGTGATCAACGCAATCAACGGGCTTTCGACGGATGTCATCGCGAGCATCAGCGAGAACGGCGACGGAATCATGCTTCGGGACCATTCGAACGGAACCGGCAACTTCGCGGTGTTCGACTCCGACAGCACTTCGAAATTCGCCAAGGAACTGGGAATCGCCAAAACGGTCACGGCGGCGGACGCCGACGGACGCAAGATCATCGACGGCACGCAGACGCATGAAATCGAGGTGACGGAAAAGGACACGCTCGACGACATTCGGAAGAAAATCAACGAGCTCGGCGCGAATTACAACGCCACGATTTTTTCCGACGGTTCGGCTGCTCCGTACCGCTTGATGGTCACCGGAACGTCGACCGGCGCCCGCGGCGCGTTCAACCTCGACCTGTCGGCGCTCGGACTCAACACACAAAACATGAGTGAAGCGCAGGACGCGATCCTCGTTTACGGCGATCCGAACAAGGAGGGGAGTCTCACGATCCATTCGAACACGAACACGTTCAAGAACGCCGTCAACGGCATCGACCTGACGATTCACGGGACCACCAGGGATCCGGTGACGGTTACGAGTTCGAAATCGAGCGCTACCATTAAGGCGGCGCTCAAACAGTTCGTCGAATCCTACAACGTGTACCAGGAAAAGTACAACGAAGACACCTATTTCGTGGTCAACACGACGACGAATACCGTCGATGGGTTCGATTTGGCGAACAACCGTGTCGCCCGCGAGTTCGGCCGCTCCATTTCCGATATACTCCTGAAGCGGGTTTACGGAATCCCCGGTATCACGTCGTTGCAGGACATCGGCATTTCGATCCGTTCCAACTTGAACGACATCAACGACGGGGAAGGGACCGGCTACGACACGAACAAATTGGAGTTCGACGAAGACAAGTTCGACGCCCTTTACGCATCGAATCCGGACGGAATTCGTGAGTTCTTCTTCAAGGAACAGACGATCATCGGCGATGACGGCAAAGAGACGACGATCAAGACCGGTTGGGCGCAGAAGTTCGTCGACGTGTCCGATTCGCTGGTCGGAACCGACGTCGGAATCGCGTTCAAGGAACTGGAAAAGCTCGGCAACCAGATCGACCAGAACACGGAGCGGTCGGAATACATGAGCGCCCGGCTGGAGGTTAAACGTACACAATTGCTGAAGAAGTTCTATAACATGGAACAGGCGTTGGCGAAGATGCAGAGCTCCATGAGCGCCGTCTCGTCGATCGCCACGAACTGGTCCTCCAATTACAGCAGCACGGGAAGCTAATTCGTCGTAGAGAGTTGATCGTGGAGAGTGGAGAGTCAAGGATGCAAGCGATTCACTTCCCAACACCTAACACCCAACACCCAACACCTACCCGATGCAACAACAGTCGGCGCGACATAATTCCCTTCAGGGCGAAGTCTTCACGGCGACGCCGCAGAAGTTGCAATTGCTGCTGATCGAAGCGGCGATCAAGAATATCCACCGGACGAAACAGGCGTGGACGGATCTTCGTTTCGACGATGGATTCGAGTCCCTGACACGCTCGCAGGATATCATTGCGGAGATTCTCTGTTCGCTGGACGTGGAAAACAATCCGGCGATTGCGAAGAAGTTGGCGTCGATTTACATTTTCATTTTCCGTCGCCTGGCCGAAGGGGGCATGGAACACTCTCAGGAAAAACTCGACGACGCGCTGCGGGTGCTGAACTCGGAACGGGAAACCTGGAAATTGGTGTGCGAAAAGTTCGGGTCGTCGATGACCCAGGCGGACGGAGCCAGCGCACCGGGAACGCAGGGGATTCGGTCGACATCCGCGGCGGCATTCACGCCGTCGGCAGCACCGTCAACGGGATCGGGAACGAAAATTCTCGTGTCGTCGGCGACACCGAAACCGATGGGAACGACACCGCTTGCGACACCGACGCCGCTTGCGGCGGACGGAACCGCGAAGCCGGCGATTCCGAAGCCGCCGGCGAGTGGCGGTTATTACACGGCGGGAATGTCACCGTTGGGAAAACCGTCGAATCTCAGCACGTCTCAACCGCCGAAACCGACGCCGCCGCCGAAATCGCCGCCGTCCGCTGCCGGCAACAACTGGGACGCGTAATCAACGAGCCGGGACCTGTGGTCCCGACTTCTCCGGTTTCTCTTCGACGCTTTTCAGGGAGGCGACGACTTTGGTCGACGTCTCGCGGATCGTCTCGTTCGCCGACGTGACGCCGCACTCCTCCAAAAGAGTCAGCAGAGACTTGCCGAAGTCGGTGAGTTTGTTCAGCTTTCGCGGCCCCACTCCTTGATGATCCAATTCGATCACTTGCGGATAAAGTCCGAAGAAATAGCCGTTCGAGGATTTGTCAGGATAAAATTTCGACGTAAAAGACTTGAAATAGAGGGCGAAACGAGGAGCGTCCTGATTCTTGATCGTTTCCTTGAGGAATTTCAGGAGCATTTCACCGTTTTCCGTTCGGGCCAAAACTCCGAACAAAACACAAGGGCGTTCGTCCTTGGGATCACTCAAATCCCATTGCATGAGTTTGTCATAACAGAACGAAAACTGTTCCTTGTCGAAAACTTCCAGGGGCATCATTAAAAAATTCTTGACGAACGATTGTTCTCTTGCGTCGCCGTCGACGAACTTTTGCATGAGCAGCGGCAGCGAAACCTTGAACGGAATCCTGACGTCTTTGTCGGTAAAAGCGAGGAGGGCCGACTCTTTCATGCTTTGCAGCGGTTCGTTCGATCGCTGATCGTAATCGATTCCTTTGACGGCGTCGAGGATGATTTCGGCGGCTTCTTTTCCGCGACCATTGGCTCCGAACATCGCCAAGGCGCGAAACGCCTCGCCGCGGACTTTCGGATCGAGATCCGTCTGCAAGTCGTCGACCCACTGTTCGAATGTCTTCCCTTGGAACAGCAGCGGCTTCTTCCCCTCCAAAGAGCCGGGGATGGAGGTACTCCGCAATCCCCGGATAGGTCCGGGGACTGCGCTCCGCTCCGTCCCCGGCTCTTTTGTGGAAAGTTTCGCCGCCTTCAGTTCATATTCCGTTTCCGCCAATTCCAGTTCGGCGGTTGACAAGACATCAAGCGTCACGGTTCCGGCTTTGTATCCGGCCGAGCAAATTTGGTGTTTGGCCTTGGCCGCGTCGTATTTCATGGCGACCGCTTCCAACAATTTTTCCTGTTGTCCCGTGTACCGATAAAGGTCGACTAACGCCGAAGTGTGTTTGATTTGAGCATCAGGAAAAGCCGTTCCCTTTCCTCCCGGCGCCCCGGCCTGGTTCATGGCTAAGACCTGATCCATGATTCGCTTCGTCATCTCGACCCGTTTTTGTAACAACGCCAGGTAGTCCTTGTCGAGAGCGGCAGAGCCCGAAGCGTCAGCGAGGGGCTTGGCGTTCTCCCCTAGCTTACGCGGCGGGCCATGCATTGCTTGCTCCGCTTTCAGTTCGGCTTCGGCGTTGGCGAGTTTCTTTTCGACTTCCGGCGTGTCGGACGCCGGTTTCAAGCCTGCCTTGACCGCTGTGACGCTCCACTTGGCCCGTTCCCGTGCAGCGTCGACCCGGGTCTGCAAAGCGGCGAGGAGCCGATCCGTTTCTTCGGTGAATCGATACAGCAAGATTTCCGCGTCGGCTAATTTCAGTTGCGCATCCACATGGTCCCCCGTGGTGCCGCCGCGTTGTCCGGCGACGTACTTGGCGTGAACGTCGAGATAATTCTTTCGGGCTTCTTCGAGTTCCTTGAAAAGAGATTCCAGTTGGGCGGGATCTCTTTTCATCGATTTGACCACGGCATCGGAATGTACACGGTACGCCTGTTGCAACTCCTGCTCCGCTTCGTAAACCTCTTTGGCTGAAATCGCTTTTTGTTCATATAATTTGTCAAGGGTCGCTTTTTTCTTTTTCAGTTCGACGACTTTTTCCTGCAATTCGTCGATTGAAGGAGATGCTTGCGCAAGAGCCGGGGATGAAGGCGTATTCGCCGTAATCTCCGGATTTTCGGCGGCTTTCTCCGAGTCGGGCAATCCGGGGACTGCGATGCGCTCCGTCCCCGGCTCTTTTTTGGGATTTTGTGTCGGATTTTGCGCAACGAGTTGGACGCGGATCCACGCCGTGCAGAACAGCAGCGCGACGACGGTCAGTAAAAACGCTCGCTTCATGATCGACTCCCGTTGGTGAAAGTGTTCGAATCGCAACAACCGGGACACCCGATACGAAATGTCCCGACCGAAAATATTGTACTGAAATACCGTTTCCGTAACAGTCGGACGTCGTACCGCCGATTCGTGCAGCGAAACCAAGGCTTTGGCAAAGAACGGCAACGACTCGCCGTTCCGCTCCACCGCGGCGTCGTCGCAGGCCCATTCCGCCGCTTCTTCGAACCGTCGCACCGCTCCCCACGCCGCCGGATTGAACCAATGAATTAACGCAACAAGCCTCGCCGCCGCCGACGTCCAAATATCGGCGCGACGATAATGCTCCAACTCGTGCAGCATCACGCTCCGCCGCTCCGCTTCCGAAAGACCCTCCCAACCCTCCAGTGGAACCACGAAGACGAATCCGAACCATTGACGAATCAACGCCGGTCCGTGAGTATCACTTGCCAACATCGGAATCGGTCGCTTCATGCCGTGCTCCGCTTGCAAGGTGTTCCACGGCTCCGACCATTCCGTTTCCGCAGGCTGTGCGTCCCGCAGCGAACGGTGGAAACGGAGCGAATGGATAAACGTTCGAAAAAGAATCGTCAGGACGCCGAGGAGCCAGATCGTAAAGACGACAAAAGTAACCGAAGTTTGCATTTTCGTGACGCTCTGAACTCCGTCATCCCCGCGCAGGCGGGGACCTAGAGTGTTCGCCTCGTCTTTTTCTTGCACACGTTGTTCTTGGAGTTCATTGTCGACGTTGCATTCCGAGACAGTAATTTCATTTTTCATCCTCACGTCTGAACCGCTTCCCGATGTTCGCGGTTCTGAATAATGCATTTTGTCCGGGGACTTTGTGCTGTGCAACGGAATAGAGAACCTGTTCTCTAGGTCCCCGCCTGCGCGGGGATGACGGTTTGCTGGTTCAGTATTTTGCAGGGGAATTTTCAGTGTCCACGTCAATCCGATCAGCGGTACGACGCCGAGCAGCAGGACGACGGCCCATGCAACACGCCGCAATCGCCAAGACCGGCAGCGGGTCGTTCGCAGTAAAACCGTTGTGGCGCAAAATCCGCCGCCGAGAAAAAGCGTCGCACCGCCCAACGAAAAAAGAAATTCGTTCATGATCGGGCCCCTTTGCGTTCCTGTTCTTCAACGAGTTTCTTCAGAGCGGCGATTTCGGTCGGGGTCAACTCGCTTTCCTGCATGAGCTGCGCGATCAACGGCACGACGCTGCCGCCGGCGACCCGCTCCCGCAGTAGGTCGAGATGTCCTGCCGAAACAGCGTCCGGATTCACGGCCGCCCGATATTTCGTCGGCCGCTCCGGCGATTTCTCGGCGAGCCCCTTGTCGACCAACCGATTCAGCCGCGTTTGCACCGTCGTGTAACCGATCGGACGGGTGAATTCCTGTTGCGCCTGCAAAATGGTCAGACCGTCGTTCTTCCAAAGGACTTGCATCAATTCCAGTTCCCACGGCGTCAGCGGCGGAACCTCGGTTTTCGGTTTGCGTTTCATCAACCACCTCGATTAAAGAACTATGACGAAGATCGTAAATTCAATTATTACGACACGGATCGTAGTTGTCAAGAGCAAAAAAAGAATTCGGGAAAATATTCCCGAAACGCCCCGGCATGGTTATCATGAGGAGGCGGCGAAAGAGATGCTGAGCGTTACCGTTCGCCGTTTATTAGACTTGTTCGGAAACCTTAAAATTGTGAAGTGAGGTGAATTGACATTGCCTTGTTGGGACGATTTGTGGTAATTTACGGCGTTTGCATCTCCCAACAAGGAACGAGGACGCCGTCATGGAACGCTGGCACAAGGCTTTT
>JAVBPI010000173.1:0-7328 GCA_031549705.1 Thermoguttaceae bacterium | reverse complement strand
GATCGTCGCGAGGTGAAGGCGTGGCAGGACGTTCGGAACACGTCCGGCATGGGCGTCGACTGGCAGTTCACCACCGACGACGCTCGAAACAAACTCACACGGCTGTATCCGCAATTTTAGAGATGGTCGGGTAATAGGCCGACAGCCGAATGGCAAGGTGATTTTCATCCGCCGGAGGGCGACAACGGCTGCCTGGAGGTGCTGGGACATCGTTGGGAGTTGGATCGTTCGTGGACGCATCGCTTGGTCCGGGCGGAGGGCGACCTGTCGCAAGGCGTCATCGACTTTGACCGTCTTCGCCGCCGCGATCCGGAAGACCAACCGCACATGGGACAAGCCGAATATCATTTTCCTCAAAGAAAATTTCACGAATAGAAACCGAAGAAACAATATTTACGTCACACTAACACCTGCCACGCCAAAGTCGAAAAACTGTCCCGCAGTTGCTGAGACTTGGCCCGTTATCTCTTGGCTGCATGGACGGGTTTTCGACGAGGCGAACTGGGCAGCTTGACCTTGAGCAGTTTCGATCTGGAATCGACGACACCGACCGTGACCGTCGAAGCCCTGTATTCGAAGCACCGGCGCAAGGACACGCAACTTCTGCACCCGGATATCGTCGAACGGCTCGTCCAATGGCTCGAACAACGCAAGCCCAAATCGGATACGGAAATTCTGTTTCCTATCTCGAAAAAGACTTGCGGCGTCGACCGCAAGACGGCGGACATGATGCAATTCGATCTCGCCGCCGCTCGGCGGTTCTGGATCGACGAAGTGGACGACAAGCATGAAAAACGGTTTCGGACAGCCAGCGACTTCCTGATGTACAAAAACAAAGCGGGTTTGTTCGCCGACTTCCACGGCTTGCGGCATACGTTCATCAGTAATCTCGGCAAAGCGGGTGTTTCGATGAAGACGGCCCAAATCCTGGCTCGGCATTCCGATATCAAGCTGACCATGAATATTTACACACACATTGGCTTGGAGGAGCAGATGAACGCGATCCACTCGTTGCCGAATGTGCCGGGAATGAGAAAGGCGGAGTGAAAACAAGATACAGCAAACGAGCCCGACGGTGTTCTTCTTCGGAAGGATGCCGTCGGGCTTTTTTTGTTATGCTCTCTCTTGTCATGAACTCACAAAACAGCGACAATGGTTGCATGACGAAAACGCTTCATATCCAAGAATACCTGCGGGACCACGATTACGGCGATCTTCTTGCCGAGTTCGGCGTCGAACACCGAATCAGCAAGGACTATCCATTGGTGATCTTGGATTACAACATGTACCTGATTCCACAGGGCAAAAAGGATCATCCCGTCGTGCGGGAATGTCGCGGCATTACGCTCGACACGCGGGACCATTCGCTTGTTGCAAAGGCGTTCGACCGGTTTTTCAATTACGGTGAACTCAAAAACGAGCCGTTCGATTTCCGCGACTTCAGTGTGCAGACCAAGGAAGATGGTTCGCTCATCAAGATTTACCATTTTGAAAATCGATGGCATATCAATACCCGATTTTCTTTTGGAGACGGGCGATGCTGCGATACCGACATGACTTGGGAAACCGCCGTTTTGAAGGCACTGGGGCTTGATGCGATTTCTGATCTTGACCAACATCTCAAGCGGAATCTGACCTATGTTTGCGAACTCTGTTCGCCTTGGAACCGTGTCGTCCGCGAGTACAATGAGCCCGTCATTTTCCTGCTGACGATTTTCGAGCGGACAAGGGAATTTTCGTTTGAGGAATATGAGAATGAAAATTCCATCTTCCGGCGACCGGAGGTTCACCATTTCAAGGGAATCGATGATATTCTGAAATTTCTCGGCACGGTGGAGGAAAACGATCCGTCGTTCGAAGGCTTCGTGCTTCGGGACCGCTCAAACAATCGCTTGAAGGTCAAAAGCAAATCGTATCTGAAACCCGCGTGTCGAGTTCATTTACATTCTCCTGCCTGCGATCTTTGCCATTGGCCCGAACATTGTTCACCTTGTCGCGGTGCAGAACCGGATCATCGCTCCGCTCCTTGAAATCGTGGGCTTCGGAGCGTGGTGGTACGCCGTGTTTCAATGGAACATGAAATCGAAGCAATGGTGTTCGACTCGCATTCTCGTCTCGTTTGCCATGCAATGGACGATCATGTATTTGCTGCGGTCGTTTGTGTATTGATTGGAATTTTGGCAAATTCTCATTAAAGACCGGACACCTTTTCGCTGGAAGGGAAATCGGATAGAATAGCGTTATTCGTAATACTATCGCCAACCTATCCGTTCGATGAGTGCCGAGAAAAAAGGATTCCGATTTACTCCGGCCGCCTATCCGATTCGACTTGGATTCGAAGCCGTCGACACTACGGCTTTCGACGACGCTCGTGGAGCGGTCGAACAGGAATTCAACGACGCCGGATCGTGGAAACGCTTGCGCTGCCGGAATGTGCGACGTGTGTGGGGCGAAGAAGCCGAACCGCTTTTTGAACTCGAAGTCGATCATGCCGTCGAGTTCGATTGGAGTTGGGAAGGAGCCGAAGCATTCCGTCCGGTCAAAATGGATGAGATCGGCCTTCATGAATCCTGGGTGTTCGACTCGAATCTCTGGTCCGGTCGGATCATCGAATTCGATGAGGCGAAAAGCCTGCTTTACGTTCTTGCTGACCGACCGGAAAACCCGCCGCGCAAAGGTTCGTTTCTGATTCGCCCTTTCGAATTCCTGCGAACCTTGAACGAAATCTATAATGGTGACGCCTTTCGTGAGCCGGATCGTAAACTCCCCGAATTTAGCCGGTACTCCGAGGAATCCAGCGAAGACCAAACGATCCAACGCCGCCTCAAAGGTCGATTGACCGCTGCGATGGGCGATGCCCCCTTTCGTGCCGATAACGACGGACAATTCCGTAATGTTCCGAATGCCGGGCTGCCCGAATTGCACGAATGGTGGAAAAAATCGTGGAGTATTCTTTGGGGACCGCCGGGAACCGGAAAAACGTACACGACGGCTCATCAAATCGCCGCCGTTCTCGGATCGGAACCGTTGATCGACACAGACGATTTATCGGACAGCAATTTGCCGCATGAACGGATTCTCGTCGTTTCGACCACCAACCGCGCCGTCGACGCCGTGGCCGTTGCTCTCGGCAACGCGGTGAAGAAGAGCGAAAAGATTTTTCGTTACCTCGACGAAGCCCGCATGGTGCGGATCGGTAAAGGTGCGAAATACTCGACATTCGAAAAGGAAAATCTGCTCGGTATGCTGCACGGAACGGACGTCGGCCTGCTTGCACGGCTCGAATCGCTGTATAAAGTGTTGCATCGCATGACCGATGCGGAAGAGCGTGCCGGATTGCGACTTGAAATCGAGAACGTCAGGAACGAAATCCACGAAGCGAAACGTCGCAATTTTCTCGACGCAAAAAATTCCGTCGTCGTTTGCACGGCGTTTGCTGCCCTCGGTATGATTGCCGATGAAGATGTCAAAGCCGATTTAGAGCAGGGAAAAACGCCGTTTACGACGATCTTTATCGACGAAGCCGGACTGATTTCCCGAACGACTTGCGCCGTGTTGTCGTTGCTCGCCAGTCGACGCGTCGTGTTGGTCGGCGATTCGAAACAGCTTTCCCCGATCAGTCGAATCAGCCGCATCCTGCCGCCGAACAAGGCGAAATGGGTCGCAAGCAGCGGATTGTCTCATCTGGACGATTTGACGCGGAGCAGCGACCAAATGGATGAGTTGCCGGAAAACGTCCATTTTCTGAACACACAATACCGAATGCATCCGGAGATCGGCAACGCGGTCTCGCATTATTTGTACGACAACAAATTGCGTCATGCCGACGGCCTCGAAAAGCGTCCTTTTGCATTGCACGGCGATCTATTCGAACCGCATCCGCGAGCCGTTTGGTGTGTTCTCGATGCGGAAGTTGCCGAATTGCCGTCGATCCGTGCCGACCGGGGACCGGGCAATAAAAGCTGGATTCGAAACGCGACGGAACGGGTTCTCGATAAGTTGTTTTCCGTTCCGGCTTTTGCGCAAACGAACGGGCTTTTCATCTCGCCGTTCGTCGCCCAAGCGAAAAAAGTGCAACAATATCTGGCGAAGAAAAATCTGCTCGATTCTTGGGCCGCATCGACCGTCCACAGCCAGCAGGGACAGGAAGCGGATATCGTGATTTTCGATACGGTCAACGCGGGAAGTTTCGGCTGGTCTCGCAAAGAATGGAACCGCATGATCAACGTCGGTTTGAGCCGTGCGCGGGAAATGGTGATTCTCCTTGCCAGCCGCGACGAAATGGAGGAAGGATATTTGTCGCCGCTCCTTGCGACCTTGAAGCCGCGAACGGTTACCGTTCGCAACGGCAATCTCTCTTGGCGTGAAGTCGATGAAAAACGGTTTCCGATTCGTGGATGCCATCCAGACGCGATCAAGACGGAAGCGTTGCGGCAAATGGAATCGCTCCCATCCGATACCTTAGGGCGTCAAATCGCGGAACGGGCGGTGTTGCATCCGGTTTTATCGCAGGAACAGCAACAGCTTTGCGGTTACAAAATCGATGGCAAGCCCCGGCTCGTTCGCGGAGTGGCCGGAAGCGGCAAAACGGCGGTCCTTGCCGAATGGCTGGTTCGTTGTCTGAACGAACGACTTGCGGAAGGAACACAAAATCGTTCTCCGTTTTGGGTCGTCTTTGGAAATCGTTCGCTCGAAAAGCTGTTGGCGAGAACCGTCGAAAACGCATGGAGAAAACAAAACGGCGACCGACCGTTTCCCATCGGTGAAGTCGAATATCTCCCCATTTGGACGGTGTTGAACGACTTGGCGAAAGAATTCGAACTGCCGTACAAAAAAGCGGAGTCCTACGGATTTCGTTACAATTATCGGTCAATGGAGATTCTTGACGCCGTTGGGAAAAATTCGATTCGCCCCCGTTGCGACGCTTTGTTTCTCGACGAAGCGCAGGACATGGGACCGAACACGCTCAAGCTGCTTTTCTCCCTCGTTCATTCGACCGAAGGTGGACGCGATATCGACAAACCGATCTTTATTTTTTACGACAACGCCCAGGACGTCTATAGCAGCGGAACACCGAAATGGTCGGAACTTGGACTCGACATGCGGGGACGGTCGACGATCATGAAGGAAAGTTTTCGGTCGACCCGCACGATTTCCGAATACGCGATCAACGTTCTGTACCGTCTCAAGCCGGACGAACTCGGCGACGACCACAAGGAATTGGTCAAGGAAGGAATTCTCGTTCCTTCCCGCCGCGACGGAGCCGATTGGTGGGAAGTTCGCTTCAACCAGATCGACGGCCCGAAACCGGAATTCGTTGAATTTACTTCCCGTTCGAAGGATTTCAAGTCGCCGGACTTTTACGAAGAGGAATTCACGGCGCTTGCCCATGAACTTGTACGATTGTTGACGGTCCAACGGGTGTCGCCGCGTGACATCTGCATTTTATGCAACAACCAAACCAAGGTCAAACCGCTCTTCGAAAAATACGTCAAGCGGTTATTGCCTCGAAAATTCGACTTGCTGCTGTTTCCGATGGACTCGAAGCAACGGAGCGACTCGTCGATTCTGGTGGAAACGCCGCATTCGTTCAAAGGGTACGACGCGGAAATCGTCCTGATACCCGCCGCCGATTCGTTTGTCGGTTATTCGGACGATAAAAGAACGAGTAAAATTCTCGCCAATCCGCTTTATGTCGCCATGACACGAGCGAGGGGCGAGCTGAAGATGTCCGCAACGAAATCAAGCGGAGACCTGTCGCGGCGGATTTGCGAGTCGTTGCGTTGGTGTTTGCGTCATCTCGATAAGCCGCCGAAAATCGACGAGAGCGATATGGGAACGGAAAAAGAGGAATGGGAGTCGCTTCTTTCAAGCGTTGCGCCTAAGCATCGCGAATGGCTGGCATCGCTTCATCGAAAGCATCGGCTCCGCAGCGAACCGCTCCTGACGCCGGACGGCAAGTTCCTTGCCTCGCCGCTTTTCCTGATCGACGTGAAGCCGCAGACCTTTGCGTGTTTCGAGGAACCGCTCGATGAGACGACGACCACGCGACTTGCCGAACAAGGAATCAGAACATTGCGATTGGGTGAAAGTCCGGTGTTCTGATTCGAAACTTCATGTATTTTCGATGCTTTTTCGGTCGTGACCGTCATTTTTCGTCGAACCGAGAATGGGATCATGTTCTTTGGCCCCGACAATGGCCAGAACGCAATCCCAAGAACCATAATACATAACGACGGCGGCATGAAGTTCGGCATGATCCATTCGTACCGAGGTCTCTTGAAGAGATTCCTCAGCGGTTTCCAATCGCAAGATTTCCAAGACGACTTCTTTGGGAGGTTTGAGCCTTTGACCGACCAGATTCTGTTCGTTTGCAAGATCGACGCAACGCTCTACAATATCGTTCCAGGTTCCGAACCGCCGATAGGCTTCTTCAAAAATCTTGATCCGACGGACCTTCAATAATTTTTCCGGACAAAAACTCCCGACCTTTTCCGCAAGAACCAAGACTTCAAACAGCAACTCTTCGTCGCTTTTTTTCATCAACCGCGAACGCTTGACATTCGTTTTTGAAGCAACATTCGTGGTTAAACGAACGTTCGATTCGATCTTCCGTTTGCGTGATTCCTTTTTGGGTGACGAATTCATCAGGACCCTTTCCTTTCAAGCAGTTCCGACTCGATGATTTCCTTGATTTCGTTATAGAGAGATTCCATTTTCTCGCGAAGGTATTTTTCGAGCGGTTTTTTGTTGATGATCTCTCTCGCATGAACGGCCGTCGTGACCAAGGCCGCCGTGTATTCCCGATACATGGAGGCGAGGAGTCCCTCTTGATCTCTCATCTCCTTCAAATTCGTTCCGAGCGATTTTTCGCGAGTCTTATTTTCAGTCCAAGGAGTTCTTTTGCGGGTTTCCTGGCGTTTTTTCAGAGGTGTCGACAGTATTTGGGTTTTGACGAAGGGAAGAGTGTAATCTTTGGTGTTTTGCATCGTCGCAAAGATTTCCAATTGCCGCTCCATCGTCACATAGGACAATTCCTGCGCGACGTTTTTGGTGATCATCGCGGCATTGAAAGCCTTGACCACAACCGGATGGAGGCGTTTCAAGAGCGTTTCGTTCAAGCGACCGTCGATCCGTTGCAAACCGAAAACCTTGGCAATCGTTTTTTCATCGACGACTTCCATTGCTTTTTTGAACATCTTCGCTTCTTCGACGGGGCTCAGGTGGTTGACCTGATGATTGGCCGTGTAGATATCCATGACGTCGAAAATAAAACACGGAGCCGTTTCTGCCCCCAATTCCGAGAGTGCGTCATAACGACCGTCGCC
>JAVBPI010000220.1:0-8661 GCA_031549705.1 Thermoguttaceae bacterium | reverse complement strand
AGTCAAAGAATCGCTCTCGAATATCCGGCCGTTCCAAAATCCGCTCGGTTTTGTGAAGGAAGCGAACGCTCAAATTCCGGTGATCGCCGAATATGATATCGTGGTGGTCGGCGGCGGAACGACCGGCGCTCCGGCGGGAATCGCCGCCGCACGGCAAGGAGCGAAAACGCTCGTTCTCGAATATTTGCACGATTTAGGGGGCGTCGGCACGGCAGGGGCGATTTCCGTTTATTGGTACGGAAATCGCGTCGGGTTCTGTCAGGAAGTCGAAGGGGGGAAAGCCGCTTGGAACATCGAGCAGCGGATTTTCTGGTGGAGATCGAAACTTCTCGAAGCCGGAGCCGACATTTGGTACGGCGTGCTCGGAACCGGAGCCGTCGTCGAAGGAAACGTCCTCAAAGGGATTCAAATCGCAACGCCGAACGGTCCGCGAATCATTTTGGCGAAAGCGATCATCGACGCGACCGGCAACGCCGACATAGCGCAGATCGCCGGAGTCGAAATGCAGCCGCTCGTCGACGACAAGGAAATCGCGGTCCAAGGGGCCGGTCTGCCGCCGCGAAATCTGGGAGCGTCGTACACCAACACCGATTATATGTACGTCGACGAAAACGACCCCGTCGACGCGACGCACGTTTTAGTGTACGGTAAAGAAAAATTCCCGAAGGCGTTCGACTTCGCGAAGATTCTCGACACGCGGGAACGGCGGCGGATCGTCGGCGAGTTCATGCTGACGGCGCTCGACCAGATCAACAAACGAACTTATCCGGACACGATTTGCCGGACGCGGAGCAATTTCGACACGCACGGATACACGACGAATCCGTTTTTCGAACTGGAACACCTGCACCATGCGCCGCATTTCTGCGACATGCCGTACCGTTGCTGTCTGCCGAAGAATATCGACGGGCTTCTCGTCGGCGGATTGGCGACGAGTTGCGAACGGGACGCGGTTCCGATCATCCGAATGCAGCCGGACCTGCAAAATCAGGGATATGCGCTCGGTTGCATCGCGGCGAAAGCGGCGAAGGACGGTGTTGCGTTACGGAAAGTCGATCTCAAGCCGGTCCAGAAACATCTGGTCGAAATCGGCAACCTCGAAGAATCGGTATTGACCGACACGGACAATTACGAAGCGTCGCTTTCCCAATTGCACGCCGCCGTGAAAACGATTCCGAACGAATATAAGGGAACCGCGATGCTGCTCTGGCATCCGAAGGAAGCCGCGCCGTTGCTTCGGGAAGCGTACCAAAACGCCGTCGACAAAAAAGCGAAGCTCTCTTACGGAATGGTCCTCGCCGCAATGGGGGACGCGACCGGCGCCGATTCGATACTTGATGAAATAAAATCGTTCGACAAATGGGACAAGGGTTGGAATTTCATGGCGATGGGACAGTTCGGTTGGGCGTCCAGTGTGCTCGACCGGTATATCATGATGCTTGGCCGAACCAAAGACAAACGCGGCGCCGCCGTAATCGCTGAAAAAACAAAATTGCTCGAAGCGAAGGACGACTTCTCGCATCACCGCGCCTGCGCGCTCGCCTTGGAATGGATCGGCGACAATTCGGCGGCTCCGGCGATTGCCGAAGTTCTGAGAAAGCCGGGCGTCGCCGGGTTCGCGCATCTCGATCTCGAAACCGCACGAAAATGGGACAAGGCGGATCCGAAAGGGGGTACCGCGGAGAAAAGTCGCCGCGATTCGCTCATCGAAATCGGATACGCCCGCGCTCTATATCGGCTCGGCGATGTCGACGGACTCGGCAAGAAAATCCTCGAAGAGTATTCGAAAGATCTACGCGGGTATTTCAGTCGGCATGCGAACGAGATTCTGAAAAAATGAACCCACCCCGAACTCGCTGAACTCCGTTCGGCGGCAAAATCATGAAACACTTATTGACCGCATTGTTCATTGTGTCGGCGTTTGGAATCGTCTCGGGAACGGAGTTTTACGTCGATTCTAAATCGGGAGACGACAGTCGCATGGGAACGAACGCCCGTACGGCGTGGAAGTCGCTTGACAAGGTCAACGACGCCAAGCTCCAACCGGGAGACAGCGTGCTGTTCAAAGCCGACGGCGTTTGGTATGGATCGTTGGAACCGAAGTCCGGCGAATCGGGCAAGCCGATTCTGTACGGTTCCTACGGCAAAGGAGCGAAACCGTCGCTCCGTCGTTCGGTTTCGCTGAACAAAACGACCCTCTGGGGACCGGAGGGGAACAATTATTGGAAGACGAAACCGATCGTCGTCAAGGAATCGAAAACGGCCCGTCCCGGCGCCCAAGGTGTTTGGGGAGTCTGGCAAAATCACGACGCCAAGGGCCGCTCGGAAAATTTCGTCATGGACGGAAAGAAAGGTATTCGGTTGTTCTGCGAGTCGCCAGGCTCCGCGTTTTGGCATCGTGAATATGCTTTCATGCCGATCTCCATCGAAGCGGGCAAGCACTATGTGTTCCGTTTCAAAGCGAAAGCGTCGATCCCCTTTACGATGAAACCGAAAACCATTCGGTTCTATCCGATTTTCGAACCGTTCGACGTTTATTGTTACGGAGAAAAAACCGACGTCGACATCAAGACCGATTGGAACGAATACTCGATTCTCTTCAAAAATGAAAAGACCGCCGCAAAGTCCAAACTTGTGCTTTGTCTTGGCGAAGTCGTTCCGAAAAACTGCGACTTCCAATTCCTGCCGACCAGCTTTGTCGAACTGGAAACCAACTCAATAGGGCTGGAATACGGCGTCGGCAACCTGATTTACAACTCCGGATACGGCGTTCGCAAGGCGGCTCCCGAACAGTGTCGTGAGCAAGGGGATTATTACCTCGACGAAAAAGAGTCGCGGGTCCTGATGTTCTCGAAGAAAAACCCCGCGCTGGCTTACACGAAACTCGAAGCGACCTTGACGGGACCGCCGCTCGTTTCGCTTTCCGGTGAAAAGTTCGTCGTTCTAGACGGTTTGGATATCGGTTACACCGGCGGACATGGAATTCAGGGTTCCGGGGTGAGCAACATCATCATTCGGAATTGCGACATTTCGTGGATCGGCGGTGGACATGTCATTATGAGCAACAAAGACGCCCGAGGCGGGAACGGAATCGAATTGTACGGCGATTTCGAAAACGTTCTCGTCGAAAACTGTCGAATCGGTGAAATTTTCGGGACAGGTTTGGCGTCGGTCGCCGGAGCGGATAAACGTCGCAGCAAGTTGCTCGTTCGCGGCAACACGTTCTGGAACTGCGACGTTTCCGTCGGCGTATTTCCTGAAACGGCAATCGACAAACTCCTGTTGGAAAAGAACACCTGCTTTGGAGCGGGGGGCGGCTGGGGAAAAACGGAACGGGAACGGACGAAAGGGATCCATTTTCAGCTCGACAGTCCCTCCGGTTCCTCCGGCTCGATTCAGTTGAAGGAAAACCGTTTGTCCATGGCGACCGGCCCGCTCTTTGCAGTGCGGGACAAAGTCGGTGAACAGACCAAGTCGATCATCCGTTCCGATAAGAACACGTTTTGGCAGCCGACGAACGGCGTACTCGTTCAGTTCGGCAACACGTCGTTTTCGTCAAGCGGATTCGACGATTATCGTAAAACAACCGGCTGGGACGCCGATTCCAGCGTCAACGATTGGGAGTTCGTCACGCCGAATTGATAACACGAATGATATTTTGTACGCTTGCGATTTAGCCGGTGCTCCGCGCCGAATACGCGGAGTACCGGCTAAATCGCAAGCGATCATCAACCCCGAAAGGAGATTTTTTTCATGACACGAATCGTTGTTTTTTTGTTGGCTTTCTGTTCCGTCGCGGCGGCACAGGACAAATTCGTAACCGTTTCGGAACGGCAGCTTCCGATTGCGTACGACGTCGACGTGCTGGTCGTCGGTGGCTCGACGGGAGACGTCGCCGCAGCGATCGAAGCCCAGAAAGCCGGAGCGAAGACGATGCTCATCACGGAGCGGCCGTACCTCGGCGACGACATGACGGCGACGCTCCGGCTTTGGCTCGAACCGGGCGAAAAGCTCGACGATCCGCTCGCGGCGGCGATCTACAACGATCCGAACCGGGGACAGCCGTCGCAGCCGATCCTCGCGATTCTCGGAGCTCCGAAGAAAATCGGGTTTTCGTACAGCGTCGAACAGAAGATCGATCCGAAGCACGGCGAGACCGACCGCAAGAACCGTCTTTCCGACGGTAAGGCGGCGGACGCGGTGAAGGAAAGTCTGCAAATCAACGGCGACGCGACGATCATTTTGGATCTGAAGAAGTCGCAAAAGGTCGGCGTCGTGTCGATGCTCGGCTTTTTCCGGAAGTCGGAGTACGAGATCGAATCCGTAACGGTTTCGAGCAGCGACGACGAGAAGGATTGGAAGTCGGTCGGCGTTGCGACGCGGAACGGCGACAAGCCGAACGGTTCGGAGGTTCCGGACCAATTTTGTCTGGCGCTCGACAAGCCAGTCGAGACGCGGTATCTGAAACTCGACGTGAAGAAGACGGAGCCGTCGTCTCGGGTGTTGCTCGGCGAGATCGTGTTGTTGGCGGACAAGTCGATGATTCCCGTTGCGCAAGCCTGGACGCCGAAGGAAAACGAGAAGTACACGCATCCCGCCCCGCGACCGATGCACGTCAAACAGACACTCGACAAAGCCCTCGAAGACGCAGGAGTCAAGTTCCTCTACTCGACGTATTGTACAGGATCGTTGTTTTCCAAAAACGGAAATATTCATTGCGGCGCCGTGATCAACAATCGAGCCGGACGGCAGGTGATTCTTGCGAAAAGAGTATTGCTGCTGAGTAATGAGACTCAAGAATTTCCCGGCAAGCCGAGAACCACGGCCGAATTCGTCGTTATCGGCGGCGAACCGAAAGAAATTGATACGGCAAAATACCCGTTGCTGAAAAATGCTTCTCACAAAATAATGGGGGAACCGTTCTACGGTGCTTGGCCGAATCAGGCGAAAACAAAAAGCGGCGTGTTTCCCATTATCCGGTATACATTCTCGATTGATGGAGATCTTGGAACCAAATGCTACCGACGAAACTTGAAGGCTCTCAATGAGCTTGAAAACCAGATTCGTTTGGCGACATACGATCCCGATCAACAATTCACCTCAGATGAAATTGTTTTCACGGCTGATGACGTGAAATATGATACTCCGACTCAATTCATCGCCAAAGTGCGGAAGATTGGCGCAGCGATAGGAAAGGAAGCCGTTCACGCTGGAAAAACCAATACTTCAGATTTGACCGTATTCTGTGGCCCATCTAGCGGTTCACATCAAACCATGAAAGACCCGGAACCGGTATCCGGCGAAGTCAAGGAATCGCTTGCCAACGTGAAGGCGTTCAAGGAACCGCTCGGCTTCGTCAAACAGGCAGACCAAAAGATTCCGGTGGTTGCGGAGTACGACGTCGTCGTGGTCGGCGGCGGAACGACCGGCGCCCCGGCGGGAATCTCCGCCGCACGGCAGGGAGCGAAAACGCTCGTCCTCGAATATCTGCACGATCTCGGCGGACTCGGAACGGCCGGCGCGATCTCGATCTATTAGTGGGGGAACCGCGTCGGCTTCTGCAAGGAAGTCGAAGACGGCAAGTCCCAATGGGTCATCGAACAACGCAACCATTGGTGGAGGTCCAAACTCGCCGAAGCCGGCGCCGACGCCTGGTACGGCGTCCTCGGCACAGGAGCCATTGTCGAAACGAAAAACGGTGAACCGACCGTCAAAGGGGTAATTATCGCAACATCGAACGGTCCGAAAGCCGTTTTGGCCAAGGTCGTGGTTGACGCAACCGGCAACGGCGACATCGCCGAAGCCGCTGGAGCGAAAATGCAGTACGTCGACGGCAACGAAACCGCCGTCCAGGGACATGGTCTGCCGCCGCGCAATCTCGGGGCGTCGTACACCAACACGGA
Organism: Thermoguttaceae bacterium; assembly: GCA_031549705.1. Lineage (GTDB taxonomy): Bacteria > Planctomycetota > Planctomycetia > Pirellulales > Thermoguttaceae > WRKP01. The sequence goes on along the minus strand of JAVBPI010000220.1, from coordinate 2,758 downwards.
TTATATGTACGTCGACGAAACCGACATGGAAGATATTACGCACGTTTTCATCTACGGCAAGGAAAAATTCCCGAAAGCGTTCGACTTCGGCAAAATCATGGACTCCCGTGAACGCAAACGGGTCGTCGGCGATTTCTCGTTCACGGCTCTGGATCAGGTGAACAAACGAACCTATCCCGACACGATCTGCCGCACCCGGAGCAATTTCGATTCGCACGGTTACACCATTGATCCGTACATGGAAATCGAGCACTTGCATCACGACGGACATTTTTGTGACATTCCGATGCGGAGTTGCTTAGCAAAGGGACTCGAAGGAATCTTCGTCGGCGGTTTGGCGACGAGCTGTCATCGGGACGCGATTCCGATCATCCGAATGCAGCCCGACTTGCAGAATCAGGGATACGCTCTCGGTTGCCTCGCGGCGAAAGCGGCGAAGGACGGCGTGCCGTTACGGAAACTCGACATCAAGCCGGTTCAGCAGCATTTGGTCGACATCGGCAACCTTCCGGAAACCGTGCTGACCGACAAGGACAACTTCGCCGACTCGGTCAAGAATCTCCCCGATGCGATCAAGACGCTTCCCGACAACGGCAAAGGGGCGTCGCTCGTTCTCTGGCATCCAAAGGAGTCGATTCCGCTGGTCAAGGAAGCGTACGAAAAAGCCGAAGCGCCGGACGCGAAATTAATGTACGCCATGACGCTCGCCGGAATGGGAGACCCGACCGGAGCGGATACGCTCATTGCCGCAATTAAAGCGTTCGATAAATGGGACAAGGGTTGGAACTTCCGCGGCATGGGCCAGTTCGGCTGGGCAGCGAGTCCGCTGGACCGGTATATCATGATGCTCGGCCGGACCAAGGACCCTCGCGGTGCGGCGGTGATCGCGGAGAAGCTCAAAATCCTGAAACCGGAAGACGACTTCTCGCATCACCGGGCTTGCGCGCTGGCCTTGGAATGGATCGGCGATAAATCCGTTGCGCCGGTCATCGCGGAGCACTTGAAGAAACCGGGCGTCGCGGGATACCACCATCATGATATCGATACCGCACGAAAATGGGACAAGGCGGATCCGAAGGGGGGTACGGCGGAGAAAAGTCGTCGGGATTCGCTCATCGAGATCGGATTGGCCCGCGCCTTGTATCGGCTCGGCGACTGCGACGGACTCGGCAAGAAGATTTTGGACGATTATTCGAAAGATCTTCGTGGGTACTACAGTCGGCATGCCAACGAAGTGCTGAAGAAATAGAATAACAACCGGAATGGGGCAGCCGCGTATAATTCATCAGGCCGGCGTAATGACGGTCAAACAGCTCCGACCGTCATTACGCTTCGCTCCATTCCGGCTGTTGCTTTCATTTTCCAAGAATCATGTAAAGCCAAAATGTGTCGTGGAATTCGTCGTAAACGTTTTCCAACGACATGTTTGGATGCACCGTATTGCGAAAAGCTTCGAACCGTTGAACGGTCTCCGTCGAGAGATTGTATTTTTCAATGTCCGCCGGAATATTTGCCGAACCCGAAAGAATCGCTTCCTGGAAGTGTTTTGGAACCGGCGGTTTTCCATGCTGCTCAAACCATCGATCAAAGCGGTTGCGAAATTCTTGTTGATCCTTCCGGCAGAGCAGCCCGAAAAGAATCATCTCTTGAACGTCCTTCGACGCGACGTCAAAATTTCTGTCCGGGAAGTCGCCGAAAAGCGCCGCATGCAATGTTTGTATCGGCTCTTCGAAACGATCCCGATCGGGAATCAACCGTCGAACCTCCGCGAGTTCCGATTCGATCGTCGGCGAATCCAGTTCGACGGCCCGACTCCTCAACATCGGACAGCAACGCATGATTCGAAGATATTTTCGTGCTCGTTCCTTTTCATCAATCGTCAGCGCACAAAGGGCGAACATTTCGAGGTCGTCACGGTTTGCCCCTTTTGACACATAACGATTATGAGCGACCCGAAACGCCGAATTGACGAGCCCGAACTCAAACAGGATTCTGTTTCCGAAAGCAAGTCGGTCCGAATAAGCGTCAAGAATTGGTTGTTTTTTGGAAATTTGCGGATACGTGAATCCGTCGTCGGCAATTCTTCCGAGCTTGAACATTGCAAGATTTCGCATCCAAACGATCGGTTGAATCGGCATCGGATCGTCGAAACGAACATCGAGAATTCCGTTCCAGTCCCGTTGTTTGAGCATGCGTCCCATTTTGCAGAGCGATTGGAATTCCTCGCCGAGCTGGGAAAAGTAAATCGTTGCCGCCGTGAAAAACACGAAAACGCCGAGCGTGAGCAGACCGATTCCGCGTGAAACCGTTTCATTCCGCACGGAAATATCCGTGACCGCCGCCCATCGTGATCTGCCGGCGTGAAGGAGCCCCAACATGAGGACTCCAACGAGCAACGCAACGAACGGCCAATAGGCATCCCCCCATCCATGCAATAGCGGAATTCCGAGAAAAAAGAATCGCGGAAATGACGTCGACAGGAGCATCTTCGAGAAAACGAACGGAATGCCGAATCCGGCCAGAATCGGGAGAATCAACCAGACGCCGCGCATCCGTTTTTCCTTCGGTAGCGCAATTTCCTGCAACAAGCAAAGGACGATGCCGAGAAGTCCGAAAATTCCCGCCGCGAAATAGAAGGGAACAGCGCCGATGCAACAATAAACCATTCGCCCCGAAGCATGGGGCATGCGGATGTAAATCCACGCGAACGACAACGCAAGCAGCGTCCCGATCATGCAGCCGTAAATATCATCGTTGT
>JAVBPI010000132.1:0-36963 GCA_031549705.1 Thermoguttaceae bacterium | reverse complement strand
AGGACGCGTCCGACTTCACGGACGTCGATCTTCTGTTCGTATTGTTCAATTTCCTTCTGGATTACGGAAGCTATCTCGTCGGCTTTGAATTTCATGGGCGCTCCTGTCAATCATCTGTTGACGAACGTTTTTCAGTTGAGTAAGGATGGACGCGTCGTAAATCGTGTCGCCGACGCGGACAACGAGGCCGCCGATCGTTTCCGGATCGACGACCGACTGGATGATCGGTTCGCCGCCGACGATTTGACGCAGTTTTTCGGAAAGATTTCCGAGAACCTGTTCGTCAAGCGGCACGGCGGTGGTAATCGTTACGGGAATGCGATGGTGTCGTTGGTCGATAAACGCCGCCGCTTCGGTATGAATCGCGCGGAGAATGTCGAGGCGTCCCCGTTTGGCGACGATTCGCAAAAAGTCCTTGAACGTCGGCGACGCCTGATTCCCGATCGCTTTGTCAATGAGCGAAAGCTTTTCCTCGGTCGGAACCATCACGGAAGAAAGAACGTCGTTGAACTTTGGTATTTCACGAAGCACATCGACGAACGAGGTGAACTCGTCGAACTTTTCGTCCGCGGACTCCCCTTTGGCGTCGACGGCGTTCAAGAACGCTTCGGCGTAAATCTCGGCGATCTTTTCGACCGTGACATCGGCGTGGAATTCGGCGGCAAATTGGGTGGAATCGTCCATAGTAATAAAAGCCGGAATGGAGGCGTACTCGCCGTAATGACGGAAAATTCGGAAGGCGTATTTACCGTAATGACGGTTAATTGAGACCGTGTCGTAGTTCACCGTCACTACGCCGGAATACCGGCTTCGTTCCGGCTTTTATGAGCCTAGTTCTTGGCAAACTCGTTCAAGGCGTTTTGGATCAGGTCGCGGTGTTGTTCCGGCTTGACTTCGGCGCGGATCATTTTTCCGGCGAGTTCGGTTGCCAGAGTCGCGCTCTTTTCGGCGAGTTGTTGCAGCGCTAAATCGGTTTGGGCCTCGATTTCCTTTTGAGCTCGTTGGCCTTCGAGATGGGCGGCTTCTTTCGCTTTTTCGATGATTCCGTCGGCGTTTCGCTGTGCGTCTTTCCGAGCATTGTCGAGAATTCCGCGGACTTCGTCACGGGCTTCGTCGAGCTTCTGCTGGTACTGCTTCAATGTGTTTTTCGCTTCGAGGTTCATCGATTCGGCGGACGCGATGTTGTCGGCAACCGACTTTTCACGGGCGTCAAGCGCTTCGACGATCGGCTTGAACGCAAAGCGTCCGAGCACACCGACAAGCAGGATGAACACGACAGCGGTCCAAACGGCCGTATCGGTTCGCCATGTCAACGGATTCAGGTCCGGCGCAGGTTCGCCATGTCCACCGTGCGCGGCGGCAACGGGAGCGGTTTCGTCCGGCGTGTTGGCCGATGAAATTCCGGCAAACAGCGCCAACGCAAGCGAAATCCCGGCAATCAGTAAAATTCGGTTCATGGGTACAATCGAGTTCGTGTGATTGGTTAGCCGCGTCGGCCTCCGACGCGCTTCTTGGGGGACGCGCATCGGGAGCCGATGCGGCTAACGGGACGAATTTTACATAAAGACGCAGAGGATGCAGATAATCAGCGCGAGAAGCGTCACCCCTTCGATGAGGGCGGCGGCGATAATCATCGCGGTCTGGATCTTGTCGCCGTATTCCGGTTGGCGGGCCATCGCTTCGACAGCGCTGGAACCGATTTTGCCGATCCCGAGACCGCCGCCGATGATGACCAAACCGGCTCCGATACCGGCACCGATCAAGGCATAGGTACTCTTGGTGAGCGTCGGGCCGGCGGTACCGTCAGCGGCGAACGCCGTCACCGGAGCGAAAACGACGAACAGGACAAAACAAATCACGGCGATCTTGGCAAACTTGTTCACGAAAAATCTCCTTGGTGGTGAAATGGTGATTCGGGAAGCACGTCGGAGGCCGACGCGGCTAACGGTCTAATGTTGATGAACGGACATCCCGATAAACAGGGCGGACAAAAACGTGAAAATGTACGCTTGCAGGAACGCGATGAACACTTCGAGCAAGCTCAAGGCGACACTCAACGCTACGCTGCCGAGGGTCACGGGAATCCAGAGGATAATGATACCGGCCGTCATCGGAATGAATGCCATGAAAACAGCGAGCGTCAAGTGCCCGGCGAACATGTTCGCCATGAGACGAATCGCCAACACGGCGTGTTTGATGAAGAGTCCGACGACTTCGATTCCAAAGAGAAGAGGTTTGAGAACCATCGCCATACCGGGATGGAGATCCATATGGGGAACCAATCCGAGCCAATAACCGCCGGCACCGTGCAGTTTCATTCCGGTCCCGAGAACGATGGCGAACGTACTAAGCGCCAAAACAGTTGTAACGCTCAACGCTCCAGTCGGTGAACCGGACCATGGAAGCATTCCGGCGAGGTTACAGAAAAGAATAAAGAAAAAAACCGTCCAGAGATACGGCATGTAGGGTGTAGCGTTCTTTTTGCCGATCGAGGGAACGATCACTTCGTTCCGCAAATAGAGGAGCATGACCTCGATCATATTCCAAAAACGTCCTTTGACCGGCTTGCCCCCCTTCATTTTGGCGGCCAAGGGGATGAAGATTGCGCACATCACGGCGGCGACGGCGACTTCGATCACGATAAATTTCGTGATGCCGATGTTCACCAAAAACTCCGGAATGCGCAATTCCACATGGTTGGGAAAATGAAACGAGTTGCCGTCCTTAACGTGAGCAGCAAGATCCGCAATATTTAGCCCGGCACTCATTGATTCGACTCCGAATCGGGTTTCAGCCGAACCGTCGGGAGTTTTGAAGGCGAACCTTCCGTTCCTTCATTTCGGCGTTGCAGCCGAGACAGCAAAAGAACGACGCTTCCGACCAATTCGACAAAATATAATGGAATCGCTCCCAAGGCACAGTAAATACCTGTCGAGCGATCAAATACCAACACACCGAGCACGCCGATTCCCGTCAGGAATACCCGCACGCCGGTTCCTATCACACTTTCAACGACAGCGATTTGTCCCATCCGGCGTACCGTTGCGGCAGCCCTTTGAGCCACGACGAAGGAAACCATGGTGATTCCCAACGCCGCCAACATACCTCCGATCAAAGAATCCACGACTGTCATCGCGTCGGAGGCCGACGCGGCTAACGGTTTTTCTCTTGAACGATTTTTAGAAGTTGCGTAAAGCCGATGAAGCCTCCAAGCAACAGTCCCAACAACGTGAACAGGACGATGGTTCCAAGTTTGTAGTCGATCCACGCTCCCAACAGAATCGGAAGCACGGCCTCGAAACCGATCGACATAATTCGCGCCGCCCAAGCATAACCGATCGCAATCGGTGATCGGTCGTCGTCAGAATCTTTGCTCACGTTTTTCTCTATTTTGACATATCTTATGTCTTTTGGCCAACGTGTCAACCATGGGGAGCAACCTGAAAAACCGATCCACCCCCATTTTTAACAATGGAATTATATATTATTTTTTACGGTTTGGGGAGACGGGGGGGTGGAAATCGCCAAAAAATTATCGATTAGAGCTGGGATCGAGGCAAAAAAGTCGCCAGTCGTCGGATTTTCCGGCGCCTTGCAAAGGTGTTTCATTGGAATATAATTCGTGTTTTACCTATTTTTGCTTCCGTTCACACCGTTGTAATGTAGAATACAGTATTCGTTGCTGTTTTGCTTTTAGGTCGTTTTTCAACCGTTCCCGAGACTGAAAATGAAATTTTCTCACTTTTTCGCCGTTCAGGTCTTTGTTTTATCCGTTTTATGCCTGTTTGTCAGTCGCTCGGAAGCTCAAGGGCCGATTCCGTGTTATCCGAACTCCTCGGCACCGGGATACCATGTTCCGACTTACGACGATGTTTTGGCGGTTCTGAACGAATCGCCGCGACCAAGCAAGGCGACGGCTCCGAAACCCTGTCCGCCGAGCGCCGCCGTGGTGTATGTTCCGCAGTACGGACCGGAAACCTCCTTGATCCAAAATGATTCGCTGGCCGGCTGGACGTCCAACGGCGGCGGTAAACCGGGAGAGGGTTGGTCGGTCGACAACGGCATTCTTCATTTGAAGGGGAAAGGCGGCGACATCGTTTCCGAAAAGGAATACGAGAATTACGTTCTCGATTTCGACTGGACGATTTCGAAAGCGGGGAACAGCGGCATTAAATACCGCTATAAAAAGTTCGACGGCAAGGGGTGGCTCGGCTGCGAGTATCAGGTGCTCGACGACTTCAACACGCCGGAAGGAAAAAAACCGAAAAACTGCACGGGAACGCTGTACGATATTTACCCGACGGACATCCCCAAGATGCTGAAGCCGAACGACCAAATCAATTCGGGACGCGTTGTCGTCAATGGCAACAGCATTCAGCACTGGCTTAACGGCCAACGAATTCTTACCGTCGAGACCGGCACGCCGGATTGGGAAGCCCATGTTCAGGCGAGCAAATTTCGTGACGCTCCCGGTTTCGGTGTGAATCCCGTCGGTCGGATCATGGTCCAGGACCACCAATGCGAAGTTTGGTTTCACGGCATCAAGATCCGCGAAATCATTCCGCAGGCGGTGAATCTGATACCCTAGTATCGCCGTGGAATTCTTCCGCTTCTTCGATCGGAAGGCCGTACTCCTCACCGAGCCAACGGCCCTGATCGATGCGTTTGCAACGGGGAGAGCAGAACGGCATTGAATCCCCCGGCGTGAAGGTTCGATCGCAAATCGGACAACGAAACGTCGACATGGTTTGAATTACGCTACTGGAGGTTTTGACTTGGTAATCCTTGAATAGGCTTTAATTTAGCGGAATAGGCTATAATTTAGTGTCCCCTCTCCCGAGGGAGAGGGGAGACATATCAACGACGTGTTCAGGGAATACCTGATCAAAATCCTCACTAGAACGGGGAGTTATCCATCAGGCGTTCCGGGATACTCGAAAAAACGCCGTCGGCGTATTCGACCATGATGAGCGTCATCCACGGCATCGTCATCGCCAGCACGAGAATCATCACGGCGATTTTCATCACGATTCCGATCGTCTGCTCTTGGATCGATGTGAGCGCTTGCAACAGCCCGATCAACAGCCCGATCGCCGTCCCCGCCAACAGAACGGGAGCGGATATAATCAGGGCGATCCAAATCGCCTGGCGGCAAAAATCAACGGTTGCTTGAGCGTCCATGGTTTATGGTTCGTGGTTCGTTTAGCTTGTGGACCGAAGGTTCCGGCGTTATATTGTATTCCGGTCTGCGTCAACAGAACCCGACCGTGAATTGGTTTGCCATGCTAAGCAGCTCGCCGGGAACATACTGTTCGAAACTTTCGAGGAGCATCACGACGACGAGTTGCCAACCGTTCATCAGCACGAAGAGCATCAATTTAAACGGGAGCGAAATAATCACCGGCGGGAGCATCATCATTCCCATCGAGACCATCACGCTGGCGATCACCATGTCGAGCACAAGGAACGGCAGATAAATCTGGAATCCGATCAAAAACGCAGTTTTCAGTTCACTCAACATGAACGCCGGAAGGAGCGCCCGCCAAGGGACTTGCGCCCACGTCATCGTTTCCGGCATCGTGAAATCTCGGATATACGGCAGAAAGACGAGAATATCGTCGGTATTGCCGCATTTCAAAATCTGTCGTGCCATGAACTCGCGGATCGGGGCGCATCCCTTTTCGAACGCCGGTTCCAATCCGATTCGATGCTCCGTGTAGGGAAGCACCGCGTCCGTGTAGACGTCCTGCCAGACCGGCATCATAATCAACAGCGTCAGAAAGAGCGACAACGCCGTAATCACCTGACTGGGAGGTAATTGGTTCGTGCCGACCGCCTGCCGCAAAATCGCAAGCACCGTCATGATGCGGACGAACGAAGTCGTCATAATCATAATCGACGGCGCCAGCGTAATCACGGTCAGAAAGATCATGATTTGCAGCGTCGAAACGAGACCGTTCGGCGACCGCAACGAATCGAGGCCGGGAAGAAATCCCTTCGGTACACGGAGCGCCAATTCACCGGGAACGGCAAGTTCTTCCGCGATCGGCGGATCCGGGAGCGGCCCTTGCGACACGAAACCGGGATCGATATGCGACCGATTGACCGCCGCGTTGTTCGAATCGTGATCCGGCTTCCAAAGATGCGGCTCCGCTGTTGCGGCGTATGTTCCGTACCCCGCCGGTCGATTCGGACGGTAATTGTTCATCGTCGCTTCCTGAGCAACCGCCAAGGAAGAGCAGAAGAACAGTACCCAACACCCCAAACTCAACACCCAACGCCTACTACCCATTGTGTCCTCCTTTGAATCCGCTGGCGAGGAGACTGGCGAGACTTTCGTCCGGCTCGCTGTAGAGGTCAAGCGTCGAGGCGGACTTCGGTTTCGATTTCGTTCTCGGTTTGGCGGCAGGCGTTCCGTAGATTGCGTCGGCCTGCTCCGTTGAAACGTCGCTGAGAACCTTTTTGAACAATTGCGTCGACGAATGGGGATCCTGTCGACGGCAAAGTCCGAGGAGCATCACGACTTCGTCCGGATCGGTGATTTCGGTAATCGGTTGCACGCCGTCCAGGGAAACGGAAACGAGGATCAAACGGTTGCCAAGTCGAAGCAGATGTAGATTTTGTTTGGGGGTCAGCGGAATCCGCCCAAGGTTTTCGCAGAGCTCCTGGGGTAGTTGCCGCGACCCTTTCGGCGACGCTTTTCGGAGCAACAGCACAAGGAGGAAAAACGCGGCAAGGACGATCGCCAAGCTGACGAAAACGGAAAAGAGCGGCGCAGCGCCCCCCATGATCGGCTTGGTTAATTTTCCTTTATCCTCGGCACGTTTCAGTGAAATCGGGACATCAAGCAAGCTCGCTTTCCCCTTTCCCCCCAATTTTGACGGTACTCCGCGTCCTTCTTCGTTTTGACTCGATGTTTCGCCGATCGGTTGTGTTTCAAGTCGTTTCGGCTCAATCGGTTCGACAATTTTCGGTTTCGTCGCATCGAAATCGACCGCGGTAACGGCGGCGGGAACGATTCTGCTTGAATCGGCGCGGCCCATGCTTGCCGTTGCAATGGGTTGCGTTTCTTTCGACGAACCTGCGGTTTGAAAATGGGCTGTCTGGGAGACCGGGGAGCGGTTCGGTGATTCAATGTCCCTGTTCTCGATGTCTTGGTTTTGGAGCCCGTCCTTTCCGACCGGCATCGCGAATCCGGCGGCGATATTTTGGAGTTGCCGCTCCGGTTCTCGTTGCGTCGCAGCCGGGAACAAAACTTGTGAGCGGTCTTCCGGCACGACAAATCGACGGGCGTCGTCCTGAGCGACGAGTTCAGCCGCGACCGCTCCGAAGAAGCACGCAAAGAACAAAAGGGGGCGTAAAAAGAACATTCCAGCCGTTGGAAAAAGGAGAATGGACCGTCCGTGATGGGCGAACTCTATCCGATTTCTCCGGTTTTTCCAAGAGCATTTTTAGGCCGGAATTTGAAAGGGGTGAACGTCGAAATTTTTCATTCCGGCGTTTTCGGCGGCGCCGGCGCGTTTTTCGTGGACAATTTTCGCAAAAGCCCGACCGGTCTTTCCTCAGACGGCTTCGATGCTGCCGTTTGGGACGCGGTCGTCGACGGTACCTGCCGATTCGCCGTTTTCGGTTGGACCGGTGCTCGCGCCGGCGTCGGTTTCGGAATCGAATCGATCTCATTCAACGTGATCGGCTGGACCAGCGGCGACGGTTCCGGCAGCGACGGTTCCGGCCGTGACGGTTCCGACTGCGGGGGTACGGACTGTTTTTCGGCAGGTTTTTCATCAGGGACGTTCTTGGGAGCGGTAACCGGCTTTTCGGGAACCTGATCGACAGCCGAGTCGATTTTTTTCGGTTCGATCACGTCGGATGTTTCCGGATTCTTCGGCTGCTGCGGCGCGAATTTCGGAATCGCCGGCTGCGGAATCGGTTTCGGCGGCGCAACACGTTCCGGCACCGGATTGGCGATCGGCTCTGCTTCGGGAACGCCGTTCGGCGGCGTAAACGTCGGCGCCGGCGGCTCGAATTGCGGCAGAACCGCTCCCAATTCCGCCTGCAATTTGGTAATCTCGCCGCCGATCTTGCCCGGGTCGATCCAGTTTCCTTGCGGATCGAGTTGCATCGTTCCCATCAGGAGATCGAGCTGCATCCGCAGGTTTTGGTTGACGACCCAAACATCCAGAAATTTGTTCTGGGCGCTCAAGAGTCCCTGCAAGGCGTCGTCGAGGTTTCGGGCAAGGTTGGTGTCCAACTTGGTTCCCCGCGACTGCGGCTTCTGGAGCTCTAGTTGCGCTAAATGGACTTGAACCGTTGTTACCAAGATCGCGTTCCGCTGAATTTCAAAGTCGATCTGGCTGATCTCGATGTTGCGTAAAATCCGGCGCAACTCCGCACTGACCGAGTCGACGTAAGTGTAATAATTACGGCGAGCTCGTTGGTAATCGATCAACGACCGACGGTAATTGATCATCTCGGCGTGCCGCGTCAACGGCGAATCCCAGCGGAACCCCATCCGAATGATTCCGTTGTCCGCATCGAGATGCCCCCGTTTGTCGATCGTTCCAAGTTCACCGTTGACCGTCAATTCCAGACTGCCGCGGAGCTGATCACCGGCGATCTCGATTTTTCTCCAATGGTCGACCAGCGATGCCCGTTGGTTCATCCAATCGAGACGACGTTGCGATGCAATCGCCAGAGCGTCTTCCGGCGCGACATCCGTCGGCGTCAGCGACAGATTTTCGACCCGCAGTCGTGTTTGGAGAATCGCCAAGCCCATCAGATCGTTTTGGTAGGCGGTCAGGACCCGTGTCAACCAATTTCGATACGGGTCCGCTTTCCGGAGGAGTTTCGCCAACCGTTCGGAAGCGTCGTCCTGTTTTTTTTCCTTGTCTGCCGATTGTGTGTCGCCGTCCAAATTCAGCCGCAGCGCCGTTTGGTCCCGAATCGGTGATTTCGGGGTCAGTTCAGCCTGGAACTCGCTCTTGATTTGCTCTTTGAGCGTTTGCAGATCGTCGCGGCTCTTTTGCAGTCCGGCGCCGGCGTCTGCTTCCGATCGGGCGACGTCGCTTTGGTCATCCAATTCCAACAGTCGGAGCGCGTCTTTCGTTTCCGGATCGAACGAATCGTTGAAAATCATGCTCCGAACGGTCTGCTCGTCGTTGTCGGCGAACAATTTCATCAGTCGAAACGCGGCGTGGAGCCGTTTCGTTTCACGCGGATAATCGTTGTTCTTGAGTTTGTCGATTCTCGCAAAATAAAGGGCCGAATCGTAAATTCCCGGATCGACCAGTTCGCCTTTCCGTTGTTCTTCGGCGGCCCATTTTTTCAAGCCGGAAAAACTGTTCATTCGGTCCGATCTCTTCTTTTCGACCATTTTCAGATCGTAATCGATGTTTCGAATTTCCGCTTCGCCCCGTTTGGCGAAATCGTGGAGCTGTTGCGACAAATCATTCGGCAGCGGCGTTTCCTCCACACGGAGCGGAAGGAGGTATTTCTGCGTCTCTTCCCGAAGTTTCAGGAGCGTCGATCCCATTAACTCGAACGATTCCGTCACGGGATCGTCGACTTTGACCTCAAGATCCGGGGGGAGCCCGATCGACCGAAGATAAGTTTCGGTATTTGTCTGGAGCTCGCCTTTTTGACGTACCAGTTCGCTTTGCGAAGTCAGCAGCCGTTGGTGAAGCTGCTCGACTTGGATGCGGCCCACCTTATTGGAAATGAAAAATTCTTCCATCTGGCGAACGTTTTCCGTCAGATTTAAGATAATCTGCCGTTGGTTTTGGATTTTGATTTCCTGGGCAATGAGCCCCAACAGACCGTTGGCGGAAACCGCCGTGTTCGCAACACCGAGGGCGTCCCAACCGGTCGGAGCCGCGAGGTCCGAACCGCCGGCGACGGTCCTAATGTAAAACCCTTGTTGAAAAAACGCCATCCGGCGGATCGCGGCAAGAAAATCCCGTTCCCGCTGTGTCAAGTCTTCGAGCACGATTTTCCGGCCCGCTCCCCGCAGCAGCGGCTGCACGAAATTGAAATTGATGAGCGACGAAGAGCTCCAATCGTCAGGTCCGGCGAACGACCAAGTGATCGAGTTGGCAAACCCGACCAAGAGTTCACCACCGGTTGCGAACAGTTTTTCCCCACGGATATCCGCTTCATTCGTCAAAAAGGTTCCGCTGGGAGACCGAACTTTGCCGGATGCCGTGTAAAACAACGAGTCGCCGCCGAAAAATTGGACGTCGAAGCGAAACCGCTCCTGCGAAACCCGCAGCGCCGAAAGGTAAAGATTTTCCTTCGCTGCCTGGTATTCCGGCGAGTGAAGCAGCGCTAATTCCATCACGGAATCCCGGTTCAGGACGACTTTTCCTTTCTCGTCGTAAAGGAGGTATTGCCGCCAGGACGGGCTCTCCGCGCATTTCGTGCAGCGGTCATTCCAGTGTCCGACGCCGCATTTTCCGTCGACGCAGTGCATTCGGCGGTGCGATAGCGGATCGTCTTTCGGCATCGGTTCGCAATCGGGATCGGCTCCGTCGAACATCCGGGAGCGACAATCGACACCGAGCCGGTAATCTTTAATGTCCAAACACGCTTCTTTCGTCGCGCTGTTGAGCAATTGGTACGCTTCCTTATCCGCTTTACACCGATAATGTTGTCGGCTGCAACTTGAAGCGGCCCAAACGACGAAAAAGCAGAGGACTAGACGGAATAATCGGCGCAAACAAACTCCGCCGCCGCCGGGCGAATGCTGATTTGAGTGCTTTTGATTGAAGCCGATCATTTGGATTTCTTTTTGAGGGGAGTTTTGCCGACAACAATATTTAGTCGTTGCGCGGCGATGCCATATTGGGGGCAGTTGGCCTGTGATAGACTTATCGGTGTTAAAATGAATCGACTTTACCGATTGTTCCGATTGAGCGGAATTTTACGGTAAAATATCCATTGGGCCGGTACTCCGCTTCTCGAATTTAGCCAACTTGACGGAAATGTACCGTCGGGATAGGATATATTTGAAAATATTGCGTCCCTTATCAGAACGCTTGCGCCAAACGCTAAACTTTTGCTTTGACGAGCCATGAACATTTGGAACATTGTCTTTTTCGTGTTGATTCTCCTCCTTTCGGTGGTCGGTATTTTTTTTGCCGGTCAGGAGATGAAGATCCAGAACGATTGGCGGAAAAGTATCGCGGCTCATGAAAAAAAGATCGTCGAAACGGAGAAAAAACTCGTAGACGTCAAAGAGGGAACGGCTCCTACCAAAAAAACGAGCGAAAAGAGCTACGCCGAAATGAGCTTGACCGAAATGACGAGCAAGGTCCAAAACCTGATTTTCGAACGAAAGAAGGCGTGGTTTGGCTGCCAACCTGGGAATCTCAATGTGGAAGGCCAGACACTGACCGCACAACAGCTCGGCGGCGACAAACCGGCGACCCCGGCTGAAGAGCTTAAACCGGTGCAGCTCGTCGAAGTCAAAGTCATGATCACAGAACCCAAGGACGACAAAGGAGCGGTGCTTCCGCCTGAAGGATTGTCCGGAATCGTTTATCTCTTCGACGAAGGGCCCGAACGGCATGGCGGATCGTTTCTCGGGCGGTTTACGGTCAAGGGAATCGACAAAACGCAGGTCGGATATCAAGTAACGCTGATCGCCGCCAACGAATTGCTGGAAAACGAAGTCCAGGCAATTCAAAAGAGTCTCCGTTCGACTTGGGCAATGTATTCCGTGGTGCCGGTCGACCGACACGAAGGGGTGTTCGACAAATTACCGGCGGACGAATTGGAAGCGTTGGTTCCGCAGCGGGAAATCCGGAAAATGTTCGAGAACCCGGATCGGCCGCTGAAAGATTACGATTACTTGCTGTCGACGGAATTTCAGCGTCGGGTCGAACTGCAACTGAATATCGATCTCGCCAAAAAACGGATCGAAGAGCTGAACGCCGCCCTTCAAAAATCAAACGAGGAACAGGAAGCGTTGCGGAAAGACATCGATCTTGAAAAGAAGCGTGTTGCCGCCATGGAAGTCCAGCGCAAGGCGGTCCAGGACAAGGTGAACGAAACCGAAGCGACGAACAAGACGATGCGTGATAACATCGCATTGGAACAGCAACGCAACGATTGGTTCGTCGCCAAGATCGCCGAGTACCAGCTCAAAGCCACGGAATTGATCGAACAAAAAGCCGAAGCCGCCGCCCAGTAATTTTTCGGTTTGCCCTATTTCATGCTTGCATTTTAGCCGCTCCGCGCGTTAATTGTCGAGTTCAGTATCATCCCGTTGACGCCCCAGCGTCAACAGCACCACCGCGAGTAGTAGCGCAACGAGTCCGAGGAACCAGAAAAATCCGAGCCCCAGCGCCGTCCAATCGAGCACTGCCGCGGAAATTCGGTCACCGGACATCGCAAAAAAGCGACCGAAGGTAAACAGAAACACCATCCCGACCGGCAAAAGAATGGTCGGAATGAGCAATATCTGAATCGCCCGTCGAAAAAATAGGGGGGATGGGTCGTCCATTCTGTCAATATAATCGGATTTTCCGACAAATCAAGCCGTGTCGCTTCTCTCCGTTCGCCGATTATCACTCTGCCGCAACGATCGATTTCTACTCCACGACATTTCGTTCGACGTTGCGGAGGGTGAGTATCTGACGATCATCGGACCGAACGGGGCAGGCAAGTCGACGCTACTGAAGTGTATCGACCGGCTCTTGACGACTTGGACCGGCGACATTTTCTTTGGTGAGACGCCGCTCCGTCAAATTCCTCGCAAAGAATTGGCGAAGCGGGTCGCCTATGTGCAGCAATCGGCAGCGACGGGATTTGCGTTCACGGTACGGCAAATCGTCGAAATGGGACGCTTTCCTCATTTGCAGCCGTTCTCGCCGATTTCGCAGACGGATCAGGAAATCGTCGACGATGCGCTGCAAACCATGGGAATCGTCGTCTTGGCGGACCGATACGTCGACACGCTCAGCGGCGGCGAGATGCAGAAGGTCCAAATCGCGGCGGCGCTGGCTCAGCAGGCGGACGTTTTGTTCCTTGATGAACCGACCACTTATCTTGATTACAAGCACCAGAGCGAAATCGGCTCGTTGCTGCGAACCCTCAGCCGAGAGCGACAGAAAACGATCGTCGAGGTTACCCATGACGTCAATCGGGCGCTGGTTGACGCCACGCATGTCATTGCGTTGTCCGGTGGTCGCCTGATTTTCGATGGGAGTCCACAGTTTTTGATGAACCCGGAAAACCTGCGGAGCATCTACAACGTCGACTTTCAGTTGGTCGCCCATCCGACGCTGCCGCTCAAAATCGTCGTTCCGGGGGTTTAGCTTACGCTTCGGGGCCTGCTTGGTCCAATTCAGCGAGCTTGCGGACCGCACGGAATGCTTCGACGACGAGCCAGCAGGCGAGCAGGATGATTCCGGCACCGATGAAGACGAGCAAATACTGCTTTTCCTTGAGGAAACTGAAAATATTTATCGACATCGCCCAGAGCGGAATGAGGATCATCACGGCGGCGGGAATTGCCAGGTAGGCGGCGGGTACTTTGCGGCGGATCAGGTAAACGCTGCCGACAAGGAGCGTCAACCCGGCGACGACTTGGTTCCCGGCCCCGAAGAGCGGCCAGAGAAGCAATCCGCCTGTTCCGTAATCCTTGTCGGGCCCCCCTTTGCACAGAGCAAGCGATACCGCGAGGGCCAAACCGATTGCCGTTGCGAAATATCGGTTCTTCATCGGAGCGAGATGGAGCGTCGAGCCGAGTTCCTGGAGCACGTATCGGAGCAATCGCAGCGCCGCGTCGATGGTCGTCGCCGCAAAGCACGCAATCAGGATCGCGATGATCCCCTGTCCGAACTTGATCGGAATTCCGAGCGAGCCGATGAAATTCGCTCCTCCTTCGATGAATGTTCCGACCTGTTCGCCGAGGTTCATGTCTTTCCAGCTCCGCTCATAGCGGAGCGCCCACGCTTCATTACCGTGAACGAGCTCCGTTGTCCCGGCGAGCGATGCGGTCATGCCGGTCGATTCAGCGGACGACTTGACGTTCGGAATTCCCATCCCGATTCCCGCTGTGCAGCTCAGAATCACGATCACGGCAAGTGCCCCTTCGAGAAGCATCGCGCCGTAGCCGACGAACTGGGCGTCTTTCATCGTGCCGACCTGTTTGCTGCTTGTTCCGCTGGAAACCAAGGCATGGAATCCGCTGACCGCTCCGCAAGCAACCGTGATGAAGAGGAACGGCCAAATCGACGGCGCACCGGCCTGCTTCGCTTCGTCGAGTCGCAATGCCGGCGCTGCTGCGACGACGTCCGCCGAACCCATCAGACTGGCGATAACCAGACCGGCAACAATCAGTGCCAACGCGATGTAGAGAATCAGGCTGTTCACATAATCCCGGGGTTGAAGAAGCAGCCAAACCGGGAGAACCGACGCAAAATAACAATAAATGAAGAGCGCCCAAGTCCAATTCATCGTCGGATTGAGCGTCGGATGAATGGACGTCAGGTTGGGCATTGTCAGTGTGAAACTTGAATACGATGCGGAGAAGAACACGGTGATTCCGAGAATTGCCAACGAAATGAGCGACGACAGCGACAAAGGAACGCCATAGCGATACGTCATGATACCGAGCATCATCGCCACCGGAATCGAGACGACGCTTGGCATGACGGATTGCGGATATTTCAGGAACGTGTCGGCAATCACGTTGCCGAAGACGGCGACGACGATCGCCAGCAGGAATGTCAGGAGAATGAGAAACAACATCCTTGCCGACGGCGAGAGAACTTTCCCTGCGATGTCGCCGAGCGTTTGCCCCTTGTTCCGAAGCGAGAGAATCAACGCCGTGAAGTCGTGAACCGCTCCGATGAAGATGCTTCCGAAGACGACCCAAAGAAGGGCCGGCAGCCAACCCCAGATCACCGCGATTGTCGGACCGACGATCGGGCCGGTCCCCGCGATCGCCGTGAAATGGTGTCCGAAGATTACATAACGGTCCGTCGGAATGAAATCAATGTCATCCCGCTGTTCAATGCTCGGAACCGGTTCTTCCGGCTGAAGTTGAAAAATCCGTCGGGCAAGAAACCGTCCGTAAGTATTGTAGGCGACGATAAACCCGAAAAACGACGCAAAAGCGATAATAAGCGTGGACATTGATGTCTGCCCCAAGCGTCAGCGCGGGGTGAAATAAATTGCTCTTGACTCTGTGTTGGCGAATCGGCATAATCCGCTGCTTCCATTTATAGAAGGCCACGGAATTATCTGCCGTCCGATGTTGTTTAACCGTCACTCAATCCGTTTTTCACGAAGCGACGCCCAGCGTCGTCGGGCTGACGGTCTGCGCCGAACAACGATTCTTTTCGGCATCTTTTCGACGCTAATATTCGGTGTTGCAACGGCTCAACTTGCCAATCCGGCGGAAAGTCAGTTCGCGCCGGATTCGTCGAGCCGCTCCGCCGTTCGTACCGCTTTGTTTACCGATCACGACATCTCGAACCGTTCGAACGGCAAAAAGTCGCGCATCCGGCAAGTTTCCGGTGAGCCGCCCAGCGCTTGGGACATTCCCTCTCCCGCTTATTCGCAAAACGGTTCGTCCGTCAACGGGGACGGTCCGGCGCTTGCGGCTCCGGCGAACGGCGACGATTCGACCTCGGCGGTTGCGATTCCGGCTTGGGGGCCTCCAAGTACTTCGGCAACAGCGGCAAACGATAATTCGCAATCCGGTTTTGGACCGTTGCCGGCGTCTCCGCTCGGCACGCAGCCGAACGACTCGCAATCCGCAAACCCTTATTTTAACACGCAGACCGCACCCAATGCAATCCCCGGCGTTGATCCGAATGCCTATGCGGCGGCAATGCAGGGACTGCAAAATTACGCCCAAAATCCGAACGCCATGCAGCAAGGCGGTAGGGAAAATCCTTACGCCGCTCAAACCGGAATGGGATACTATGATCCGACAACAGGCAATGTTTTCGGCAACCCCTATGCCACGGGGGGGATCTATTCGCCGTACAACAATCCTTACCAGCTCCAGCAGTATCAGCAGATGCAGCAACTGCAACAAATCCAACAGATGCAATGGATGCAGCAGATGCAAATGATGGGGCAACAAGGAAACGGACCGTTCCAGGGATTCGGGCCGGGCTTCAACGGCGGACGTCCCCATCGGGAAATGGACGAGAAAGAGAATGCGGAATCGGGCTCGAAGAGAAAAGGGAAGAAAGACGACGAGCAGGAACCGCCGCCGGGCTCCGAATGGACGATGAAACGTCTGGCACCGGTGAAGGTGTCGTCGCCGCTTTTCGAAACATGTTGTACCGCCCTCAAAACGCTGAGTCCCTTCAACACGCCGGACGGTCCGGACCGCGGTTGCGGTCAACCGTTGCAGATGCGAAGTTGGCAGGATCACCCCTACTATTTCGGCGGTTTCTGCGGTTGGATTTACGGTTCGCAGTTGGTTGACAACATGATCGATCAGAACAGTGGAGCGAACGGCGGTATAAAGCTCGGCTATAATTTCAACGATTATTGGGGGGTCGAGGGGCGGCTTCATTTTGCGTCGATCAGCATTCACGAAACATCGTACGGTAAAGAGGTCTACAATGCCTGGTATGCGGCAACGTATCCCGACTCCCCCTATGTTCCGTTGACGACCCGATCGAATCAATTGACGTCGTTCGACGTGAGCGTCCAATATTTTCCGCTCGGCAACGCCAAATGGAGGCCGTACTTCACTTACGGCTTGGGATTTACCCACGAAGCGTTCATCGACACTTACGGCGTCAAGAACAAGGTCAACGCGATGTGCATGCCGCTCGGCGTCGGGCTCCGCTATTGGTGGAACGAAAAACTGGCGATTCAATTCGACATTCTCGACAACGTCGTCTTCGCCAACGGGCAGGCGAAGACGCAGAATAATTTCGCGTTCACCGTTGGAATTTCGTACGCTTTCGGTTCCAGCGGGAAATGCCGCCCGACTTCCTATTGGCCTTACACCCCCAGCAGCGGCTCCAAGTATTGATTTAGCCGGTCCCCCCGATGCTCCGCGCCTCTTCAGCGCACGTCAACGAGCCGCAACCGCCGAAGCTCTTCAAGAACATGGTGTACCGCGTCGGCGGGCCGCCGGCTCTCATCGACGATTTCCGCAACGGTTCGTGTTCCGTCGAGGAGCGGCAACAGTGTTTTTCGTAACGAATCGAGCCGCAGGAACTCGAAGTCCGGGGTGGGGACGACCGATTGATTCCGTTTCGCCAATGCCCTCGCAAATCCGCGAACCGTCGGTCGCTCCGGCATTCGGCTTGGGCTTGCCGCCGGATGCAGGGCGATTTTCAAGATCCCGAGCCGAATCAGCGTCGAGAGCATCGATTCCAATGCGTTTCGATCAAAAGCGTTTTCGTATCGAAATTCGTTGTCGAGTTGGATGAGTGTAAACCATTCCGGTCGATTCGCGGCGAAATATCGGACGATGGTGTCGTGGAACGGCGACGCCGTCAGCCGGAACGAAACGGAAACCGATCCCGGATCGGAAAGTCGGAGCATCCACCCGGCGTCGTCGGCACGAACGATTTCGACCGCTTCCGGCAGCCGCATGGCGTAACGGCGTGAAAGGTCCTGGCGGAAGTGAACGTCTTCCGTTTTCGTTGCGCGGCAAACGATGCTTGAACGAAAGGAACGGTTGACGAAGAAGTCGACGTATTGCTCGATGTCCCGTTGCGATTTTACGTCACGGAGAAAGTCACCGATGTTTTTTTGTTGCAGGCAGACGCCGACATAACGCCAATCGACGTCCGACAGGTGTGTCAAACCGCAAGTCTGCAATCGCCGCTGGAACTCGGCGAAATAACACGGATTGTTTTCGTCTTCGAGAAACTCGTGGTAAACGTAACTGTTTTCCTCTCCCGCGAGGAGCCGTTGCATCTGCGCGTAAAACGGGGCGTCGTATCCGTTTTGCCGCGACTTGATTTCGGCCAAACGACCGAGAACGTTTTTGGCTTCGCGGACCTCGGCGTCGCCGTTTTCGAACGAATTCGCGATCCGGACGTGATAAAGCATCAGGTTTCGAATCGTTTCCTTGAAATTCCAGCCGGGATAGGTGTTGTACGAAATCATCGCAACGCCGTTCGGCGACAAATTTTCGCGACAAATGTCGAGGATTTTCTCTTGCACGCCTTGCGGTACCCAAGAGTAAATCCCATGAACGATCATATAATCGAACGCTCCCCAGTCGGGACCGACATCAAGAATATTCGCGCAACGAAGTCGGATGTTCTTCAAGCCGAGTTCGTCGACCAGTCGACGGCCGTCGTCGATTTGTCGTTGCGAAAGGTCGATTCCGATAAATTCGCTTTCGGCAAATTCTTCGGCTTGCGGAATGATCGTCTTGCCCGTCGCGGTTCCCAATTCGAGAACACGGCAGCGGCGAATGTCGATCGGTTCTTTTTCGTACAAATCGGCAACCGTTTCAAGCAGGCGGATGTTCCCTTGAATTTGCGGCACCGTGTCGTAAGCGATTTCGTCGTATCCGTTGTTGGTCATCTCTACAAGCATGTTGTCGGGCGGATGTCTCGCTTGCGTCTTGGCACGCATCGCGAATGAATTGTCAAAACGGTTTCACGATAATCGCGGAACGATCGAGCCGTTTCTCTTTTGTGACGTTAACGGCCCGGCAGCGGGTCTGGCAAAGCCCGCAACCGATGCAGCGATGTTCGATCAATTTCGGGGCGACCACGCCGGTCCCTTCGACGGGGAGTCCTTGGTCGTCGAGCTCGGTTCCGACGGAAACGAACTCCAGTGCATGGTAACCGGCTTGAGTGCATTCGTCGACGCAAATCTTGCACTCTTCACCCGTTGCGTAAGGAAGGCAGCGTTGCTCGTCGATTTCCGCGACGCCGATCACGAAGGAACGTTTTTGCTCCATGTCCAACGCCCGGATCGCGCCGGTCGGACAAACGTGTCCGCAATTATTGCAACTCGGTTCACAGCCGGACCAATCGGGGACGAGCTGCGGCGTCCAGAGACGTTCGAGGCCCGTGTCAATGCCGATCGGTTGCAAGGCGTTGTTCGGACACGCTTGCAAACACTCGCCGCATCGGACGCAGAGTTTCAAAAATTCGGTTTCCGCTTGCGATCCCGGCGGTCGGAGCGGAACCGTCCCCGAAGCGGTTCTTCGAATTCCGAACGATAAGCCGATCCCTCCGCAAAGTCCTACAAGCAAGCCGCCGACGTCGCCGAGAAACCGGCGGCGTTGCCGCTGAAGGAGCGGTACATTCGACGTCGGAGAGACGGATCGTTTTTGACGTACGGAAATTTTGATTGCGTTCGCGGGACAACAATCAATGCAAATGCCGCAGGACGTGCAATCGCGATATTGCATGGAAATCGTTTGGTCGACGGCGCCGAAGGGACATTTTTTCGTACACTTTCCGCAAGAAGTGCAGCGGTCCCCGTCGATCCCGATCTCGAACAGGCGAAACGGTGCGGTGAGCGACAAGAGTGCGCCGCTCGGACAGAGAAACCGACACCAAAACCTGGTGCCAATCAAGCCGAGGAGGAGAACGGCGGCGAGGAGCAACACGGCCAGCGCTTGCGACGCTTCCCAAGGAGGGACCTGGTACCAACCTCGAAACCAGGCAACCGTCAGCGGTGTGGCGACGGCGCTCATACAGCTCGACAGGATCGGAAGTGGTGTCGTGAAACCGATCAACGAAACACCGACCCCCCCCGCTCCGATTATGCCGGCCAGAAAAACGTACCGAAAGTTTCCGAACATCCCCGTTACCCCGACGGGTGAGAGCGGTTTCGTGGATGAAATCAGGATGTCGGTTCCGTCGATCAATGTTCCGAGCGGACAGATGAATCCGCAAAAACAGCGTGGAAACAGGACGGAAAGAAACACGACGATTCCACTTCCGATCAGAGCGATATAACAAATACTTCCAAAAAACAAGGAGGAAAGGCCGACTAACGGATCAAGATAAAGAAACGTCGCCGCCGGAATGAACGCTTTCGATTTCCTCGCCGTTTCGTAATGCTTCGGCGGTGAAGTCGGCGATTTCTCCTGGATGGTCCACGGTCCGAAATTCGTCGAGAGTTCGTCCCAAGCGTCGTCCGAAAGCGGGGGATCGGGATGCAGGGTCGTTTCGTTTTTTCGTTGCGCAACGATCCGGAATCGTCCCCATTCTTTTTTCGTTGCGGAATCAACAAGGAAAGCGGACCGTCCGGCGGCGATCCATTCCGGCGGTGAATCGTGGACGACGAGGAGCGTCTCCGTTTCCGGATCGACCTCCTGCGGCGTCCAGCCGTTCGACATCGCGGCGGGAGACGCCGGATACGGACTGCAAACGTACAAAAAAAACAGGACGAACAGCCCGAAAAAAACGGCCTGCGATAAACGACGCCAACGATTCATCATCAGACTTCATCCGGAACGACGAACGGTGCGCGGTAATCCCGTTTGAAGAGTTTCGACGCCGCCGGATTGTCGAGGACCGCTTCCGTTTTCGTGTCGATATTGAGTTTCTGTCCGCCGAGCCTGTACGAAATCGTGGCATAATGGGCGAGCATCGTGCTCCGGTGTCCGATTTCGATATCCGCGTTCGGCAACTCACGGCTGCGGACGCAGTTAAGGAAATTCTCCTTGTGTTCCGGATCGGGAAAGCGGCCGTACATCGAATCTTTGACGACCGGTTTGCGATCTTTGGGGCGAACATAAACCTCCCAGCCGCCGCCGTGCCGTCCGACCATCATCAAGCCGTCGGAGCCGTAAATTTCGATCCGCGTCGCGCACTGCATCCAATACGGAAACATATCGCTGTTGCGGACTTCCGGGTCGATTTTCAACATGTACGGCGTGTAGAGCGTCAACTCGAACGTCATCGTCAGGTCGTCGAACTCCCACGTCGTGATCTGCGTATCCGGCGATTCGGCGTCTCCATGGGAATCGAATCGACCGCCGACGCAGTACGCCGATTTCGGAACCTCCTTGCCGATCAACCAACGAGCCAAGTCGAGTTGATGGATGCCGTCGTTAATCATGTCGCCGGATGAAAAGTCCCAAAGATGATGCCATGCCGAGGAATACGACACCGAAAACGGGCGCATCGGAGCGGGGCCGATCCAACGTTCCCAATCGATTTCGGCGGGAACCGGCGTCGGCGGCGCCAACGTGAAGTTCTTCCATTCCTTCATGTTGTAAACCCGAACGAAATGGATTCGGCCAAGTTTGCCGTCTTCGATATATTTTCGTGCCGCCATGCAATACGAAGCGCTACGGCATTGGGTGCCGTGCTGCACGATTCGCTTGTATTTTCGTGCCGCTTTGACCATTTGGCGCCCTTCCCATGCCGAATGCGAGGCGGGCTTCTCGGTGTAAACATCCTTACCTGCCTGACAGGCCCAAACGGTACCGAGGGCGTGCCAGTGATCCGGTGTTGCGCAAACCACGGCGTCGACTTTCGGATCGTCGAGCACGGTCCGCAAGTCGGATGAAAGGGTCGGCGTCGATTTCAGCTCCGACTTCTCGACAATCTTGACGGCGGTCTCCGCTTTCTGCCGATAGGGGTCGCAGCAATGGAGTACGTTGACGTCGTTCCGCTGGACGAATTCCCGGAGAAGCTGCTGCCCCCGACCGCCGCAGCCGATGAAACCAAGATTGATTTTGTCGTTCGCCGAACTTCCCCGGACGGAAGCGGCGTTTCCCACTACGGTCAGTCCGGCTCCGAATCCGAGCGTCGTGAGCGTTCCTTGTTGAACAAATTCGCGTCGATTCATAGACGTCGATGGGTTGGGGATTCATCTGGATCGTTCAAGCCAATAGATTTTCGCCGAATTGGCCGACAATTTCAAGAGGCCGGAAAATTTTGTGTTCGCCGAAAAAAGAGTTTACTCTTTCTACGATTTACGGTAAACTGAAATATCTCGTTTAAGCGCCGAATGCGATTCGGCGTGTTGACATTTTCTTTACCATTTGAGCCGACATGCGAACTGTCTTTTTATTCGTTTTTCTTTCGTTGTCGTCGACCGTTTTCGCCAAGGACGTGCTCCTCGAAGCGGAGCATTTTGCGAACTACGGCGGTTGGGTGCACGATTCGCAGTTCATGAACCAAATGGGTTCGCCGTTTCTCCTGGCTCACGGTCTGGGGGTTCCCGTCGCCGATGCTGAAACGAAAATGACCATGGAGCCCGGTCAATATCGTGTTTGGGTACGAACCCGGGATTGGACCGCGACATGGAACGCTTCCGAATCGCCGGGGAAATTCCAACTGCTCGTCAACGGCAAGCCGCTCGCAACGACGTTCGGGACCAACGGCGCCGATTGGGCCTGGCAGGACGGTGGAATCGTTGACGTTACGGAAAAAGAGAATTTCGTTGCGCTGCACGATCTGACCGGTTTCGAAGGGCGTTGCGACGCGATTCTTTTTTTATCGAGCCTCGACCAGCCGCCGACGAACGATCCGGAGAAACTTAAAGTGCTCCGGCGTGAACGGCTCGACTTGCCGAAAGATCCGGAAACGGTAGGGAATTTCGATCTCGTCGTGGTCGGCGGCGGTATCGCGGGAACCTGCGCGGCGGTCTCGGCGGCACGACAGGGGCTTTCCGTAGCGTTGATCCAGGACCGTCCCGTTCTCGGAGGCAACAACAGTTCCGAGGTCCGCGTCTGGCTGCAGGGAGCCCGGAACAAAGGACCGTACAAAAACGTCGGCAACGTCGTCGCCGAACTCGAACAATCCAAGCAAGCCCATTACGGCCCGACGAACACCGCCGATCTTTACGAGGACGATAAGAAACTCGATATTGTACGCAACGAAAAGAACATCCGGATGTTCCTCGAACACTTCGCCAACGGTGTCGAGAAAGATGGTGATAAAATCGTCGCGGTCATCGCCGAACAGACGAAAACCGGCAGGAAATTTCGTTTCGCCGGTTCGTTTTTCGTCGACACCACGGGGGACGGCAACCTCGGTGCAATGGCGGGAGCCGATTTCGATATGACGATCGAACAGGGGCACATGGGACCGTGCAACCTCTGGAATGTTATTGAAACGGATTCGCCGCAGAGCTTTCCTCGTTGTCCGTGGGCGCTCGACTTGACCGACAAGCCGTTTCCCGGCCGCGCTCGCAGGGCCCCGAATGATCTCGGCGGCTGGTACTGGGAAAGCGGTTTCTATCACGATCCGATCGCCAAAGGGGAATATATCCGCGACTGGAATTTTCGTGCCGCTTATGGAGCATGGGACGCCCTCAAGAACATCGACAAGGCGTTTCCGAACGCGAAGCTCAATTGGATGGCCCATATCGCCGGAAAGCGGGAATCCCGACGCCTGCTCGGCGATGTAATTTTGTCGCAAAAAGATCTGGTCGAATCCGTCCGGTACGACGATGCCTGTGTCCCGACCGGTTGGCCGATCGACTTGCATCTTCCCGATAAACGGTACGAAAAAGGATTCGAGGGGGATGCGTTCATTTCGACCGCTCATTATGTGCAAATCAAGACACCCTACTGGATTCCGTACCGCTGTCTCTATTCACGGAATGTGTCGAATCTTTTCATGGCGGGCCGCTGTTTGAGCGCAACGCATGAAGGACTCGGCTCCGCCCGGGTAATGCGAACCGGTGGCTGCATGGGGGAAATCGTCGGGCTCGCGACGAAAATTTGCGTGCAGGAAAAGACGACGCCTCGAGGTGTTTATTCGGAACACCTGAAAAAACTGTTCGCCCTGATCGAGAATCCCGGTTGGCTGCCGAACAAGAAAAAGATCGGCGCTCCGTCGTTCGCCGGAATGGTCGGTCCGAACATCGCTCCGAAAGCGCAACTGAAAACATCCGGCGAAAAGGATTCGTCGGTTGTGCCTGAACTGCTTGTCGACGGATTCGCCTCGTACGGAATCAACGAAGAGCGTTGGCTGAGTAACGCCCACGGAGACGTTTGGATCGAGCTGACATGGGAGAAGCCGCAAAAAATCGCCGCGTTTCGGATGGTCTCCGGATACAACGGCGGCGGCGACATCACCGACCCGACGCTTGATTTCACTCTCCGTTCCCTGAAACCGATCGAAACCATGTTGATCGACGTCGACGCCAACAAGGAGGTCGACTTTCAACAGCTCGTCGAACCGGTTGAAACAACGACGTTGCGCATCGACCTGAAAAAGTTCAAACCGCCCTGCGCCCGAGTTTGGGAAATCGAAGTTTACTCCACCAAAGAATAACGCTTGTATTTTAGGGACGCATCGCGTTATTCGATCACCTCGACACGCAACTGGTCGACGACCCCGAGCACCGAGTTCGTCAACGCCGCAAACGAGTCGCCGGAAAGGTCGACGTCGGCGATTTTCAACCGTGCGGCGTTGGCGCCCCCCTGTCCGAACGTTGCGTCGAGCGGTCGCCAAACCCCGTCGACGAGCACTTCGTTCCAAAGGTGAAACGCCATTGCTCCGTTCGCGGCGGACTCCGCTGTTTTCAACGGCGAATAAACGAGCCCCAAAACCAACCGGCACGGGATTTTTTTCAGGCGGCACGCCGCGGCCAACAACACGGCGTATTCCGTACAGTCCCCGCTCATCGTTTTCAGCACTTCGGACGACGGCGCGAAAGCGACGGAAAACGTCGTTCCGTGCATCGACTCGTGAACGAGCTGTTCAAGTTTTCGTGCGGTTTCCCATGGGGAAAGCGATGAAACGTCGATTTTTGCAACAAATTCGCGCAGTTTCGGGTCGTCGGAATTGACAAGCACGCCGGAAGCCAAGGCGTCGTCGGACGTTGTGTCTTCGGTATCGTTGAACGCGGAGTTGCCGATTTTTTTCGGGTCATCGCCGACAGCCGACCAAACGCGGATTTTTGCGGCGTTCGCCGACTCTTTCAACGGGATCACCGATTGGAACGGCGTTTCCGGAAATCGTGTCTGCGGGGAACCGTGCTTTAATTGAACGAGAAACGTAATTCTCGGAACGAAATTCGCGTCCGTGATCGGCTTGTTGAGCGAAACCATGCCGACCTCGCCGAGCTCAACCGACGCAAGACCGTCGATTTCGGCCAGGGCCGTTTGTTGATCGACACGTTCGGCGACGATTTCCATGGTTCCCATTGGAACAACGCTGCGAAACACGTTCCCCCTCACATCCGTCCAAAGCGTGGTGCTCAAGTTTCTGGCTTCCTGATCGTCGCCGATGCTGAACCGGACGTCGACCCGTTGTAAATTCCGCCGGGTTCCTTGAATATCGAACGGTTCGACGGAACCGCCTTCCAGCGACGCGGAAACGTGTTGCAGCAGGACCGGGTCGAAAAACGACACCGCCGCCTTGGCATTTTTCGCGACGGGATGCTTGATCAGGTGTCGGAGGATTGCATCGGGACCGCCGTACTTGACCGGCCACGGAATCGTCTTGCCATCCTTTTCACCTTCGACGAGGAGTTGGTTGGCATCGACTTTACATTCCGTACGGATCGGCGTCTTGCCCGCGCTGCTCATTTCCGTAACGGACGAAACGAAATCGCCGTCGTGGTTCGAGACCGCGGACATTTTCATGGCGACGTCGAACGGTCCGCCATGGCGCAGGATCGTGAGGCGGCTCTGCAAATCGAACCGCATCATCGGCGCTCCGTCGATGGTTTCGTGCCGTAAGGATGTTTTTTGAAAGCCGACCCGCTTGCCGTCGATGCTCAGCGATTCCCAATACTCGCCGCCGTCCCGCAGCAGGTCGCCGCTCTCGATCCGATCCGCCTGGGAACAGCCGATCATTGCTGAAACGAAAAGTAGAACGAAAAAAACGTTAAATCGATTCATCATCATGATGGAATATGATTTGCCTGTCGGCGTTTACTTGCTTGAGGTTGTTGAACGGTGCTCGCCGAGGGACTCGATCGCATCGGCAACTTGTCGACGGATCTCATAAATTCGGTACGGATTCGGGAGGATTTTGGACGAATACCGTCCGATCGGCGACGGACACTCGACCATGCTCCGAGCCTCGTCGAGAGCCGCTTCGGCTTTCGAAACATCTTTGCCGCCCTTCTTCGCCTTGTCGATCAAATTCGAGAGCATATAAAAATACTCGAAATCCTCGACCCCTTCCCGAGCTTGTTCGAAACGTATGGAGGAGACGATCTTTTTCGAACCGGCAAGCGGCGGATAGATCATGTATCCGTCGCCGTTGGGATAGCGGACCCAATAATACTCGCCGGGTGTCGAGCTCTGGTGGATGTAAGCGTGAGAACCGTATTCGTAGGGATCATATGTCAGCCACGCAACCCCCCAGAATTCGTAAGCGTCGGCTCCGTATTTGAAACAGTAATAGGGAAGCAGCCGTTCGATGGCGTTGTGCGGCGTGTCGAGGCAGAGCATGCCGTCGGTCGTGAACCAGATGCGGGAACCGTCTTCCTCTTTGATTTTCTTCATCGTTTCGACCGGCACGATGCCGTAGTGCCCGATCCCCCAAACGTTGAGCGATTTGTCCCATTCCGGAACGTACCGCCAAGTACTGGAATAAATCGGAATTTTCGGATCGACTTCGTGGATCATTTCACAAACCGCTTTCATCTGCGTGATGACCTCGGGGGTCCAGTAATTCGGTTCGTCGGAAACATACAGGACGAACTTGTCGGCCCAACCTTTTTCCGTAACGTGTTTCCAGAATTCCCGCAACACCGCCTGGTATTTAGCCCGGTACTCCGGTCGAATCATCGAAAAATCGGTTCCCTTAAACGGCCATGCGCCGGGATACGGTTTCTCGCCGAAGAAATCTTTCGGCGGATGTCCCCAGCCGAATTCGTAGAAGAACATCGGCATGTAAGCGACGCGCATTTTTCGCTCGTTAAATCCCCATTCGGCGGCCTTGTCGAATTCGGTCCAATCGAAAACGGGCTTGTCGTTCTCGAACGTCACGGCGGGACTCGCCATGATTCCGTCCGGCGACAAGCGGTTCTCGGTCATGAACTCGACGATTTCCTTTTCGAACGTCCGCACGGGACCACCCCAGTATTTGTCGCCGCCCGGTCCGAACCGTACGTCGTAAATCGCCGAAACGTGATTCTCGTCGGGGAGCGTGAAATCCCGGACGGTAATTTCGACTTCCACATAGAGCCCGGCAACAGCTGCATGATCGGGGTAGCGAAATTGAATCATGCCCGTATATTTTCCTGCCGGGGCCGCTTTCGGAACCGACCATGTTATCCAAGCGGACTCGGTTTGGTTCGGTTTAAGAGTCAATGTGTTCTTGGGCAACAGGGGGTCAGGCCAGAGTCCGGACCATCCGTCGCAACCGGGGGAGGATGTCGGTGACTTTCTGTACCACTTCGGCGTTTTTGTGTTGTAATAATTGGATGGATAATCGATTCGAACGTATCCGGTAGTGCTGATCTCAAATTGGTCGAGCTTGAACCCCGTTGCATTTGTCGGCGGCTCAACGACGTTGATCTCGACCTCTTGATCGAGGCCGCTCCGCAAGGCGATTTGCAGCGGTTCTTTTTCGTTCCGTGACGCCTCAATGCGGTGCGGAGTCCACTTGTTGGATTGTTGAAGTGATTGATTTGGAATCGTTTGAGGAAAAACTTTCATCACGGCGGGAACTTGCCAGACCAGCGGGGAAGCCGGGAGCGTAGATCCCGGCTCGTTGGACAATCGACTATCACGTCCCACCTGTTCGGCGAAGAGTCCGTCGACAACGACGATATTGTCGTGCAACAATGTTCCATGGCCGTTCATCGTGAGATGGATCGTCAGGAATTTCGCGTCGGTCGGCGTCGTGAGCACTTCGGCGACACGAGTCCAATCGGTCGTCCCTGAAATCTCGCCGCTCACCGACGACATACCGCCGTTCGAACAATGTTTGCCGTCGCCCGTGAGAAAATGAAGATGAATCCGCGCCGACTCGAGATCGATTCCTTTGATCCAACCCTGCACGAGATAGGAATGGTTCGGTTCGACTTCGAGCCGTTGCGTCCAGCCTCGCCAACTGCTCGGAGCGTATTTTTCGACGTCGAGCCGCAAACATTGCTTGCCGAAGCGGACGATTTCCGGCGACTTTTCGATCGAATATCGAACCCCTTCCTGCGGTTTCTGATCGTTGCGGCTCCAATCGTCGGGGAGCGAGAATCCCGCTTCGAAATCGCCGTTCTTGACGAGGTTCGGCAAGTCGGCAAGCGGATCCGCGGCTTTCTGCAACTCCGGATGCGCGGTGTCGCTCTCCTTGGCAACGGTTTTCTGTTGCGATAAACCGGTCGGTGCTTTCGCTTCGTCGAACTTGTAATAGACGTGGAAATATTTGATCGCCTTCGCCGGAACGCTCATTTTGCACGAAATTCGAAAGTTTTCCGAATCCAACAGCGCAACCGGCGAGCCGTCTTCGAGTTTCAGATCGGTGAGCGGTCCGAGCAATCCGTGAGCTTGCGTTCCCCGAAGCGTTGCAAGAACGGGAACATTCTTCATTTCCTTATCGGAGGAGTTCACGATACGGAAAGTCGAACGGCAGAGATAATCGGATGGTTCAACGTTCGGCCAATCAGTCGGCGCAGGAATGATGGCGAACGGAATACTTTCCGTACCAAGGACTTCCGTCTTGTAAACGGGATTGTCCACCGCTTCGAGCAGCTCGACGGAAACATTGTCGAACCACGCCGTCCCGGTTCCGTACAGGACGGTTCCGAGCGTCATCGTGTCGGCGTCTTTCGGAGCGGTGAAATCGAAAACGAGTTCGGTCCAATCGAATGTTCCCTTGTATTCACCTCGCACCTGATTGAGCAGTTGCGAATTTTTCTCGTTCCCGGCGTGAATGAACCAACCGGCACGCCCGACGACGTTTTCGCCGCGAACCCAGCCCTTGAAACGATATTTCGCGTCGCCGACAATGGGAATTCCGCTCTGCCGGGTTGCGGTCCAATCGGATTTCGCTCCCTCCTTGACGACGGTTTTCAAACATTTTTTACCTGACCGCGGAGCTTCGTCGAGCCAGAAATTTTGGTGTGTTTCCGTGTCCGGGCTCATGTCCCAACCGTCGGGACAACGACCGTCGCCGATTTCGACGTCGCCGTTGACGAGACCATGCTTTACGTTCAGGAATTCCGGGACCGACTCCGCTTTTTCGTTGCCGAAATAGAGATAAAACGTCGCCGCTTTTCCGGCGTCGCAATCGACGGGGATCGTCAACACGGCGTTTTCCGGAATTTTACCTTCCGTGATCTGCTTGCCGTCCTTCGTGTTCAGCCCGTAAAAGAGCTCTTGTCCGTCCGATTTCGTGAGTCGGAGATCCTTCGCAGCGGTTCCGGAATCGGTATGAGATCCGATTTGTACGAAAACGGGGCGTCCCTCCAGCGGAGCGGAGCCGGAATTCGTGATCGTGATCGGAATTCGTTTCGTCCAGACACCGCCGCCATCCCATACGAGATTCGTCGGCCAATCGGCACCGACGACGATATTCACGGCGAAAATTAACAACGCAAAACTTATTAACCGTTTCATTTGATTCATACTCGATTGTTTAGCCCGCAAACCGAAGGTCCCGGCGCATTAGGGGAGGCCAACCGTGCAGCACCGGAACCTTCGGTTTGCGGGCTAAACGGGGGATGTTCGATTAAAAACGTAAATTGTCGATTTCGTACACGGTTTTTTTCATGTCCAGCGGAATGCAATACGTCTTGAGCTGCGGACGGGAGCCCTTGGAATTCACGTCGACGAAAACGACGCCCGGCCAAAGCGGCGGCAGTTTTTTGCGTTCATTGTGAGTCTTGTACAGATCAAGGCATTCGATTTCGATTTTGTAACGACCACGGGACGCGTGCCGGATCATGTATTGGCTCAACAGCGGAACATTGGCGATCCCGGCGGAACCGTCGAGATAACCGCCGTGTGACGAAAACGGGTGGAAAACGGCGACTTTTTCATGGCCCGGCTCCGTGACGACGAGGGAAAAGTCGACGCCCGGATGACTTGCCGTTGCAATAATCCGGAGATCGACGTCAAGCGGTTCGCGTTTTTCCATGTGTTTATTCCGTTCGACGGCGGCAATCCGACGGAACCCGAAATCGAAGCGTTCACTCCACCGGTCGGGATTCCGGGACAGGTCGAACAGTTTTTCGTACGGGTTGTCTTTTCGCTCGTAACTGAAACCGTACGCCAATGCAAGGCCCCGGAGCGACGAGAGATCGTCTTCGTTCGCGGCAATCGCTTTTTGGAAGAACCGGGCGGCGATTGGCGAACGCTGTTGCAGCAACAGGTATCCGACCATCCGCTGGACCGTGGGATCGTTTCCCTCACCGAGTTCGTAAAGGTTGCTCAATATTCGTTCGAAGTATTTCGTGTTTTTGAACAGATTCGCCGAAATGAAATAAAACATCGGGTCGAAGCACCTTGTCTTGCGAACGCCAAGATAGACGCCATAAACTTTTTCAGGTGAGAACGTTCCTGCAACGTCGATTTGTTGCGCATATTTCTTGTAGAATTCGGCGTCGTCAGGAATCGCTTCGAGAATTTCCATGATCGGACCGAAATCGGCAACGGAGCCGCCGCCGGAAGAGATTGACACACGGGACGTGGCGGCGGATTCGTTCGATGAAGTCGGCGTCGACAGCGGGGAAGAACCGCCAAACGATCCGCCCCCCATACCACCACCAAGGAGACCGTCGCTGCCGCGTCTTGTGGAGAAACCGCCCCCCATACCGCCACCGCTTCCTCCCATGCCACCGAACATCGCACCGCCGCCGCTCATTCCTCTACCGTCCGGATTTTCTTTATTGGATTCGATGTTCCACGGTGATGAGAAACCACTGAACGGCGACGGGTTGTTCTCGTCGTACTTAAACGCCAGGTAGGACCGATCGTCTTTCCAGTCACGGAATTGTTTGGCGGACGTTTTTTTCTGCGTTCGGGACCGGGGAGCGCCAAGTTCGGCTTTCTCGACGGTCGGCGGCGCGTTCCACCAGCGGAGGATTTTTTCCCAGTCTTTGTTGCATTTCTCCATGCGCCATTCGACCGTGGTTCGGTTCGCTTTACGCCGGGATTCGCTGCTTCCGGAATATTGTTGTTTCCGTCGCCGATATTCCTCCAGCAGTTTCGGACTCGTCGCCGGAGGCTCGAGGTCGAATTGGAGATATTGTCCCACCGATTCGAGAACGAGGAGCGAACAGTCCGGTGAGACGAGAGTGTTTTCGACCGAAAATTTTCGGAGAGTGTCGTCGGTTTTCGCCCCATCGACAAGATCGCCGAACTTCGCTTGAATATACGCCTGCTTCGGGATTGTTCCCTCCACGAAAGCGTTGCGAAAATCCAACGAGACAGGCAACTTCTCGACTGTTTCGTCGCCGAAAGTCCAGTTGATGTCCACCGGAATCGCTTCGCCGACGGAAGCAGGGCTGTTCCATTTTCTTTTGCCGTAAATCCAGATCACGTCGTCGGTTTCGTCGATGAACAACTCCTCGAATTTCGACGGAACCGCCGCCGGACGAACCCGCAACGACAGGTCGCCGATTTCCTGCACGATTTTGTCGGCGGGGTCCGTCGCCAAGTCGAATTTCTTTTCAATGAACGAATCCTTCCGGTCGAAAACGCTCGATTTACGTTTCGGGTCGCCGTTCCAGGCGAGATAGAACGGGCGTTTCGGCGAGGTCGGGACTTCCGCATTATCGTGCAACAAAACGCCCGGTTCCATGGTTTCGAGCCCGTCCGTGAAAAGGAGCGAGAGTTTCGCAACCGGTGAAACGGCGAAGATCGACCGAAGCGACGTTCCGCCGTCGTAGGCAACGGTTTTCAGCGTCTCGAACAGTTTGTCATGATGGAAGGCGTCGAAATAAACGAGCGGCTCCACGGCGTCACGAAAAACATACAGTTCGACGCCGCATTGTTTTTCGTCGAGGTATTTTCGCAACAGTTCGAATTCTTTCGCGTGATCGATTTCCGCACGGGAACCGGACGCGTCCCAAAACACGGCGACCGACGACGGCTTTCGAAGCATCGCTTCGATCTCCCGTCGGGCCGCGGCGGTTTTCGCCAGGATGTTTTCGACGGGAATCCGTGTTACGGAAAATACTTCGTCGCCGACTTTACATGCAACCGTCTGCTGTTGCGTCGTTACTTCAAACCCCTCGAAATCAAGGAGGAGATTCTCCTTCGACCGAACGTTCCGCATTTTCGTTTCGCCAACGTATCGGTTTCCACCGACGCTCTCCCCCCAACCTGAAAACGAATTGAACATTCCGATGCCGAAACCGTGAGCCGGACCAGGGGATTCGCCCCTGTGGAACTCGAATTTGCCGAAGCCGTTTTTCCGTACGGCCGGTGGTCGTACAAGTCCGTTGACGTCGATCTTGACGGACGCTTCAGCGATGTTGCCGTCGAACGCCGTCGGAATCACGAGTTCCGATTCGCCGATTCTCATGGAGTACCGAATCCGGATCGTTCGGGTGTTTTCACCGAAGATCGGAAAAATACGGCATTTAAAGCGTCCGTCGCCGAGCCATTCGACCAAGCCGGGGTCGATGTTGCGACGCTGCAAGCGGTTGAAGATCGTCGTTGCCCGCTCCTTGCCGAGCGCAACGCCGTCAACCATGTCGTTGCCGATATCCAGAGCGAAACCGTCGACCGTTGCGCCGTCCGGAAGCGAAAACTCGAGCACCCCTTCGACCTGATCCCGTTCCGGAAATTTTTCGACCCGTTCCTTCGCCGGATTGAAGAACGTGTAGGTCGCGCTCACCTCGGCGAGAAAACCGACAACCTTCACGGAAAGGTCGTATTTCGTCAGCGTCAACGGAAGTCGCGGCTCGTTGCCCCTTCGGTCCTCCATCGTCGCCGGTGCCAAGGCGTACGCCGTCGCCGGAAGGAGCGAAGCCGTTTGCGTCTGTTTGAACGGTTCCTGCTCCGAGCTTTCCCGTTGCTCCTGAACTTGGCGGGCTCCCTGATGCCGCGTCGGTCGGAACGGACGCTTTCCTCTTCCGCCGCTTCCCATAAAATCTCCGAACTGCGCCTCGGTGGGAAAGAACGCCGTCAATAGAAAAATCGCCGCAAGAAAAAAGATTGCCGAATTTTTCATGAAAGTTCCGTGGGGGCTGCCGAAACGGTCTGACTGCTGAAACACGATGCGAATCGCCGAGAGGACGCAACGATCCACTAATTTCAGTATATCATAATTTTTCGGTCACGGAACAGAGTCGGAATCGATGGTCCCGACTCGTTGGGGCGGCTCGTTTTACGGAGGGGTGATTCCACGAACTCGGTTACGGATCGGCTGGCCGGGAACGAAGAACGTCGGCTTCATCCGAACACCGTTCGAGAAGACGAACGTCGGCGCTCCGTGAGTGCTTGGAATGATATTCACAAGCACCGGCGTCGATTGCGAAGCGTTCGGCATCACGACCGACGGAGCGGGCGGCGCAAATTGTGGAACCGGAGTCGGCGACGGGGAGCACCAAACGGGAAGCGTCGGCGAAACGACGATTGGGACCGGTTGCACGAAATAAACCGGAATCAACGGCCGAACAAAAACGACCGGCTGATAATAAACGACGGGTACGAACATCGGCTGAAAATACACGAACGGCGTCAGCGACGGAAGCGGAACGCAAGAGAAATCCGGACAAGGAAGGGACGGCGACTCTTCTGGAGGGGCCGACTGTTGGGAAGTGGGTTGCGGTGCTTGGGGAGCCGGAGCTTTCGCCGAATACGCCGGAGTCGCTGCATACAGTTCGACTTTTTTCTTTTCCGCAATCAATTTGGCGAGTTCCGCCGGGGAAAGTTTTTTGGATTGAATCACGATGACATTCGTCAACTTTTCGTCGGTTTTGAGAGGCTCGACGATTTTTTCCACCGGAATGCTTTCCGGAATCGCTCCGAACCCGGATGATTTGTCGGAATCCGTTTTTTCGGGCGGCAAGAGTTCCGTTTGATTGGCGACGGACGGAGCCGGGTGCGCCAAGGACCATTGTGGAAGGAGATCGACCAATTGATCGGCATATACCGCCGAGAGGTTGCTTTGATTGACCGCGGATTCCACGACATCCCCCCCGTTCGGATGAACGACGATCGGTTCAATCAACACCGGAGCGGTTCTGGAAACCGCCGGTTCCGGCGAATTCGGCGCAGGGATTGCGCTCATCGGCTGGACCGGTCCCCGAAAAACATTCGCGGCCGTCAGCAGCCAGAGAAACGATAGGCCGATCGCGAACGGGAGCGAGTTTTTTTGTATCGTCATGTCCATGATATCACCTTGAGCCGTTTGTCTTTCTCGATCGATCGACCGTTGGAGCGGAACCCGTTTTCGAAAACGGTTTTTGTAAGATTACGATGAAATGTCCGTCGAGTCAAACGAGCTAAAATAAAGAATCGACACAATTCACGGAAAAACGCTGGCTAAAAGCGGTTTTTTGGATTATAACGAATTCTTGGAATGTATTCACAACCATCAAAACTGTTTGCCGGAGAAATGTTCGTTGTTTGGTGAACTTTTGACGATGATGAAAAGAGGTCGTTGTCGGAAAGACAATCAATTGATCGATTAATGGAGCCCCGTCTTCCCCTCTCTTTCGGGAGAGAGCCGGGGTGAGGGGCGTTCGTTGCTGGTAAACGGTGAACGAACACCGGCAAAACAGAGAAGAGGGGACACCGATTTTCTTGAGTTTTTGCGAATTCCCACCACAGTGCCCCTTGCCCTAATGCTCTTTCGGAGAGAGAGGGGACGGTAGAAAAAGCCGAAACGGTTGAAAAAATATCCATGCCAAAATCACGACGAGACGGGAGCATCGTTTCAACGCTGTTCTTTTTATTGATCCTGCTTGCGATCGGTGCTGCCGCCGCCTATTATGGCTGGAAAAAGTTTACCGTGGCGGTAAAAGTCGATCCGCCGCAATTGGTCGGTGTGAAACGGGACCTTTTCGTTCACGAAATTCTGGAACGAGGGAGCGTCGACAGTGCAAGCAACGTCGAAATCCGCTGCCAAGTCGAAAGCGCGGGTGGGCTGACAATTATTTCGGTCGTTCCGGAAGGTGCCGTCGTGAAAAAAGGGGACCTTCTCGTCGAACTCGATTCCTCGACGCTTCGGGAAAACGTGACGAAGCAGCGAATCGCGGTTGCAGCGAGCCAATCGAAACTCGCTCAATCGGAGGCGGACCTCGAAACGGCGAGGTTGACGCTTAGTGAATACCTCGATGGCAAGTTCAACGAGGAAAAGAAGGTCATCGAAAACGACATCGCCGCGGCCTTGGAAAAGGTCCGTGCCACCTCGGACGAAGTGTTCTACAATAAAAAACTGCTTGAACGGGGATACATTACAGAGTCCCAATTCATTGCCGGTGAATATGCTTTGAAGCAGGCGGTCAATGAGCGTGATATCGCCGATTTGAGAAAGAGCGTCCTGATCGACTACACAAGCAAAAAAAACATCGTCCAATACGAAGCGGCAATCAAGACCAACGAGGCGAAGGTCGCCTCCGACGGCGAGAGTCTCAAGCTCGACCAGGAACGGCTTGTGCATCTTGAACGGCAGCTCGAACTCTGCAAGGTGATTGCCCCGCAGGATGGTCAGGTCGTCTATTACATGCCGCGTTGGGGAGGCGAGGAAGACCTCATTAAAGAGGGAAAGAAAGTCGTCGAGCGGCAAATTCTGATCAAACTCCCCGATCCGTCGCAGATGCAGGTCAAGGGACTTGTCAACGAAGCGAACATTCGGCTCATCAAGATCGGGCAAACGGCGACGATTCGTTTGGAGGCCTTTCCGAATCAGGAGTTCAACGGCATCGTCAAGCTGGTCAACGACTATCCGGAGCCGGGAAGCTGGATGGGGGGCTCCATGTCGAAAGAATACATGACGACGATCACGATTCTGAACGCGCCGGTCGGAATCAAGCCGGGGCTGACCGCCGAAGCGAAAATCGTCGTCAATGAGATCAAGGACGCTCTCCTGTTGCCGTCGCAGGCGGTTTTCGAATATGGTGGAAAGACCTACTGCATCACTTATCACGACGGTAAATGGGACAAGCATGAGGTCGAAACCGGTCCGTCGAACGACAAGCAGGTCGTGATTCTCAAAGGACTCGGCGAGGGGGACACGGTCGTTCTCGGAGCGTGGGCGCATCGGGACAAGGTCGAGCTTCCGAAACTCCGTCCCGAAGAGCAAAACGGCTCGAAAAACGGCTCGAAAAAGGAGCGCCGTGACCAACCGGACGCCCCGAAAAGGGGGGATGAAGCATTTAGCCCCGGAGGCGGTGAACCGAAATCGTCTGAGTCGACGGAAAAAAAGCAACCGAAACCGGAAAACGCCGACAAGGGGCCTCACTCGAAACGGGACGGCGTCCCGGAAAAGAGCGCCGACCGTCCCGCTTTGCCGCCGGAAACCAAAGCCCCGCAATAACAATGTGGTGGCAATAAAAAATGAACGGAGTCGTGTTTTGTACGAAGCGTAGCGGATTTCAAAACACGACGGGAGCGTTTTCGGATCGGGGGCGGCGTTGATGCTTGAGAAGGCGTTGATTTCCCTCCCCTCTCCCTCGGGAGAGGGGTCGTGGAGGTTTTGGCTTGGTATTTCTTGAATAGACTTTAATTGACCTAACCCTCTCCCTCCGGGAGAGGGTTAGGGTGAGGGGCGCTGTGGGTAGCGGTTTGGAGTTAAGGCGTCATTTCGAACGCAGCGCAGTGGAGTGAGAAATCTCACCTCAACGAAAAGCCTTGAAATTACATACTCAACCGGTTTGGTGAGATTTCTCCCTTCGGTCGAAATGACGGGAATGATCCCTTAACTCCAAACCACTGGCTCTGTGGCCCTAAAGAACCCGAAAACCATAAAATACCTTCCTCTGTTTTCCCCACGTCGCCCAAACAATCGACTCGTTCGCCCCTCACCCTGACCCTCTCCCGAGGGAGAGGGGGAAAGACATCAACTTGGACAGAACAATTAATATCCGCGCAAAAAACAGGCGGCGACCTGTGGTCGCGGTGCGTCTTCTCTGATACAATGATGTATTACTAACGTCTGGGATCGTGAATTTTTTACACGATCGGCGCCG
>JAVBPI010000210.1:0-6406 GCA_031549705.1 Thermoguttaceae bacterium | reverse complement strand
TTTTCAATCCGACTGCCGTACCGCGGCGGTTCGCTCCAATCGTCGTTGACGGACGGTTCCGGCGCGTTTTCGGGCAACTCGCCGCTCGGAAGGTTCGGGATCATGAGGGTGTACGGAATATCGACGCGGTAATGAGCGAGTCCCGGAATACCGATCTTTCCCTTATGACCGATCTTCCACGATCGAGCCGCCCAACCGTGGTAGGTGACGTCGTTATAAACGTACGGAGCTCCATAGGCGGGGAGGAAGGAACGCGAGACGACGTCGACTTCCGGGGCGTCGGCATCAAAAAGAAAATGATACGACAAGGAAACGTCGGCGACCGTTGCCGGGTACCGTTCGAACGTCGAAGGAAGTCCGGAATCGATTCCGAGAGTGACGTGTGCGGCGTCGGTCGACAGCTTGACCATGCTATCGCCCACTTGCTCGGTGTACGTGTAGACTCTGTTTACTGTTGCCATGATTACGCCGTCGCCTGGAGTTCGGGGAGGAGATTGAGAGCGTCCATTTTTTGAACGACTCGTTCCGAAAAGTTGTTGATCGCCTCGGTGGTCTTCTCGGTCGCGGCGACCACCGGGTCCTTGCTCTGCAACCACGCCTTGGCGATGATCGAATACGCTTCGGACGATCCGGCGTTCGCCGGACCGGAAAGACCGCCGCCGGAGACGGTTTTCATTTCCGTTTCCCGCTTGGTTTCATCCGCACGCTTTTGGAGCACCTTCAAATAGTGGTCCGATTCCTCTTGGGCCCGCTTCGCGCGTTTTTCGTCTTCCGCCTTCAACGCTTCGGTCAGCTTTTTCGCGTCCTCCAATCGCTGCTTCTGGAGGTCCTTTTCCTTTTGGATCGCGGCGTCCTCCTCCTGATCCTGCTTCTGCTGGCGTTCCGCACGATCCTTTTCGACCAGCATATTATGTTCGCGTATCGCCTCCAAGCGAATAGCGTACATCTTTTTCAGGTCGCTTCTCATTTTCGCCGTTTCCGACGACGCGATCGTCGGATCCTCTTCGAATATTTTAATGCGACTTTCGAATGAGCGGATTCCCTTCTCGATGTCGGCGATATCCTTTCTCACCCTTGCAAGACCGCTCAGGTGTCGATCCGGATTGTACTTTTGCTCCAGGGAGAGCGCGTTTTTCGCCGAACCGGAGTACTTCGTCAAAAAACCGGAAGTCGATTTCATCTTTTTTTCGATGTCGTCCAACAATGCCGATTGTTTGGCATATTCGGCACCCAGGCTTTGCGTCAAGGTAATAACGGCGGCAATGCCTGCGCCCCATGGCCCCAGTTGCATCCCCATCGACGCCATGATCGCACTCGCGCCGCCGACGTTGACACCGACGTCGCGAATGGTGGTGGAAAACAGCTTCAACGATTCGGCTCGCTGCGAGAGCCCGGAATCGAGACTGTCGGCCGACGACGCGAGCTTGTCAAGGCTGTTTCCGGCAAGGGCCGCGATCGCGGAAATCCGTTGAATAGCGTTGACCATCTTTTCCGAACTGACACCGGAACCGTCCGCTGCGTCCCTGAATCGATTGATGTCGACCACGGTGTGCGCATATTGCTGTGCCGTCTTTTCGATCTGTTCGGCATGAACCCGTTCCAGGCGAGCGAGTTCGTCGAGCCGGGCGGCGCGTTCCTTGTCGACTTCGATCTGTTCCTTTCCGACACGAACGAGGTCGCCGGTTTTATTCGTCACGTTGCCCAGGGCGTCGACCATGAAGCCCGCCCGAATTTCCCACGCCTTCAATCCGTCGACGATTTCGAATTGCGCGTTGCGCAAATGACCGAGGGAGTCCCGTTGGAGCCCCATCTGGACTTGTGATTTCGAGAGTCCGTCCACCCAGGCACCGGTGGACGTGAAGAGCCGGCCTTGTGCATCTCGGACGAGCCCGAGGTCCTTTTGCCATTTTTCCAGCCCCTCGGAGACGCCGGAGCCGTCCATGGTCACGCGAAGCGATGCGGATGCGGTGGTTCCCGCCATGATCCCGTCTCCTTATTTGTGCAAAAACGCTGTAATGCGGCGTAACGAACGCTTGCCGTTTCTTTGACGGATCGTCCACGGGACCGGCGAATCGCGTGAGAACGCCCCGTAGACGCCTTATTCGACCTTGATCGTGTTTTTCGATTTCACGGCGTTGATTTCAAATATTTTCATATCGTCGGGGCCCAGAATCGACCAGGCCGTTCGAAACCAGACCTTGTCGCGGGTGCTCCAGCTTTCGAACTCGGACGGCGGACGTCCCGTCCTGGAAGAAAGCTGATAAACTAGTCGTTCCCAAGTTGCGGTGTTGTTGTCCCGATCGGCTCGGAGCTTTTTTTTAGCTCTTCCATTTCCTCTTTGACGGCCTCCAGTTCTTCATAGAGCGCCTTATCCTGTTCCGCCATCAGTTTGAT
Organism: Thermoguttaceae bacterium; assembly: GCA_031549705.1. GTDB lineage: Bacteria > Planctomycetota > Planctomycetia > Pirellulales > Thermoguttaceae > WRKP01. The sequence continues at coordinate 4,012 of JAVBPI010000210.1, read as the reverse complement.
GCGGAACGCGACGGTCCCCGTGGAATCCGCCTGCAAAATATCGTACAAATCCGCCTCGGAAAAGAGCGGTTTCCCCACGTCGTCCATGGCGAACGCGATCAAAATCCGGGCGTCCGTCCAGTCGTCGCCGTTCGGCTCCCGTGTGTTGACAAGCTGATAGAGTTTCGCTCGTTCGATCAAGTTCAGCCGCCGGTAGTGGGCGGTCGTCACGGAAATTTCCGTCCCGCCCGGCCCCGTCCGGTAGCAACCGAGCGATGCAATCGACACTTGTTTCAGCTTGCCGTCGAATTCCTGGAATCGCATTGTTACCCCGTGGTAGTGGTGGTGGTGACGACGATCGTCGCGTCGTCGTTTTTGAAATGATCGAAGCCCCATTTCGACACTTCGCCGGTCACGTGCATGACGACGCTTCCGACGGCGGAACTTCCTTTGGCCCATGTGATGTCGTCGGAGTGATCGAAGTTCGCGCCCATCACCGCGAACTTCTTGTACGTGTCCGTCGTCGTTCCCGAATCCGTGGTGCTCGAAACGAGCTTCCCGATCACAAGGACGCCTTGCGGCGACGTGTCGATTCCGGACGTGTCGGTATTCGGCGGCAACTCCGTGACGCCGCCCGGCGGGATCGTGTAATCGAAACCGACGTCCCCATGCTTGATCGTCGCGTTCAGGGCGAACTCGAAGTTCGACTTCACCGGGATGACGGTTTGCGCAACCGATTTACCGCCGTACGTCAAATCGGAGTCGATGTAGAACATGATCGTGTTGGTGTCGTTCTTGGTTTCGGGAACGACGCCGCCGACCGTGCGGGTGAACACGGCGATCAGGTCCTTGTTCGTCACCGCCTGTTGGAACACGACCTTATCGAGAAAAACGTAACTTTTAACCATTTTCGGATTCCTTATTGCAAACTGTTGACGACGTTGATAATATAGGTTCGGTACCAAAGCACGGTGCCGCTGAGGGAATTGGCCCGATCGACCACCGTCGGTCCCCGGTAAAACGAATGAACACGACTCTCGTTTTCCACCAGCGTCATGTTCTGGAACTCGTTCTCCAATATCATGGCGACGGTTTTCGCGACGGAATCGGCTTCAGAGCGAAGGTCGGAGAACGCCGTGATTTCAAGTACCGTATCATAAAATGCAACGAGCGGAAACGTCTTGCCGCGCGGTGCGTCCGTCGGCTTGCTGATCCCTTGTTCGAACAGGACGATCGGGAGACGGGAAGGGCGGTCGTCCGTTTCGTCGTCCTGGAGTCCGACCGTTTTGTCGTCGACGTCGCCGAGGCACGTTTGCGGAATGGGCGTCACACCCTCCAGGCCGGACTCGTCGTCCTTCCAGGGCAAGCCGCCGTGGGCCTTCAGGTAGGCGTCGAACACGTTTTTCGCGATAATGTCGATCATTGGACGATGATTTCCCGTTTTTCCAGTGTGTTCAATCGGTTCAATAAACTCAGGTATTGGTCGCCGGGCATGCCGCTTCCGTACTGTCGTTCAAGTTCTCCGGATTCGAACATCGAGGCGACGTCCTTCAACGCCGTTTCCAGCGCCGCGGCGTTCATTTCCCGCGACCGGTCGCGGCTGTCGCGGATGAACCGTTTCGGCGTCGTCTGGTTGCCGAAGTTGTGGCCCGCTTCCACTCTTTTTTTATGGGCATTGATCAGGAGCTTCAACCCTTTCCACTGTTTCCGGCCCCGACCGATTCCCGCTTCCTTCAGTTGCTTTTCAGCGGCCTTGAGCTCTTTTTCCCGTTTCCAACGGCTCCCCTGGTATCCGTATTCCTGCCAACGCGCGAAAGCGGACGGTGAACGCTTGTACTCCATGCCGCCGGGAACGTCCAAGCTCGCACCGACCGTTACGAATATCTTGCGGCCCCCCTGGTACACGACGATCTTGCCGATGATCGAATTCCGCAACACATCGTATCCGGGGGGAATCTTCGATTTCACCAGGTCGACCACCTGCCGGGTCGTTTCCGTCAGTCGCGCCACGGCCTGCTCGACGAACGCCGGTTCGATCGCCATCAACGTTTTCGCGACGTCGCCGATCGCCGAGCCGTCGAATTCGACGGAACATCCTGATTTACCAACCTTTTTTTTACTCATCGGACCGCGGCGGTTTGCTGTGCGTGAAAATCCAGATGACACGATTTCCGTCCAAATATCCCCAACAACGACCCTTCCCGGTGTTCGCGACCCAGCGGGTAATCGTCGTCCCGCCCGTGGTCAACGTCACGGCGTCGTCGATCTTCGGCTTGACCGTGTTGAAGTCCGTCGGATTCCCGGCCAACACGACGGTAATGATCTTGCATCCGACCTGGAACGACTTCGAATCGAGCCCGATCTCTTCCATTTGGGAAAGCGTGTCCTGCGATTCGATCGTCGCGAAAAGGTTCGTTTCCGTGCCGTCGGAGGCCCTCTTGTAGGTCCCCGGCACCGAAAGCAACCCGGCTCTCGTTCGCGCCGAAAGTTCCATGATCGAATCGTAAATGTTCCCGAACGTCATGCTCATTGATCTTTCCCGCTCGTTTGTCCCGGATATACCCTCGGACACTTCTTGCAATCGAGCGACTCGTGGAAGATGTCGGCGAGCGCTTTCGTGTGTTCGCCGAGAATCAAAATCGTTTGGTCTATTTTCGTCACAAGTGAACTGTTCGTGTGTTGAATGCTGTGCAATAACTCCGTTCTTTCCTTCCGCTCCGCCGTCTCCCGTGCCGAGCTGCGGCGGTCGAGGAGAATCAGCACGAACATGAGAATCGAAACGATCCCCAGTTTTTCGTAACCGATCCATTCCGTGGCCGGTTTTGCCTCAATGGCGGCGGTTGACGCCGCGGCGGCAGGAACCGTCGCGGCGGTTTCTGGAACGGCGTCCCCCGGCCAAAGCAAGATCAATCCCGAAACAACGGCTCCCCAAATGCAGTTCTGCATGATTATTTCTCAATCAATCCGAGTTTGTGGAGGATAAAAAGGATCCCGCCGCCGACGACGCAAAAAGCGTAGATCAGGGCGGCAAACATCCGAACGGCGAACGTTTCCAGTATTTCACGCATCGTTTATTCGTTTTTCGTGTCGACGTCGAGCAGTTCGGGTTCGCTGCTTACAGGTGATTCCGACGGTGCGTCGGCATTGCGAGCCGCCGCCAGCCGCGACGCGGTCTCCTCGTCGGTGACGATGATCGGATTGTGGTAATGCATGTGGTATTCCATCTTGCCGAATAGTGTGATGATCATTTGGGGGATGTAATAATAATTGTTGTAGGTGTTGTTGCCAAACAGATATCCCAAGATTGTCGAAATCCATTTCATGGCTTTTCCTTTTCGAAAAAGGTGTATTTTGCACTTGCCTTTTTCGAGCCGGAATGTACAATCTCCGGTGCGGCAAGTGATCCGATTCATCACTTCTCGCCGTCCCCGGATCGCCGCCAAGCAATTCGGGGACAACTTTTTCTGTTTCGCGTCTCTTACAACGGGCTCTCCGGCTCGGCGTCGACTTTACGGTCCGCCTCGACTTGAACGAGAGAGAAAAATTTAGCCGCCATTTCCGCGTCGGGAACGATGATCATCATGTCGGCGAGCTTGGCGATGGGCGCATCGATCTTGACATTGGTGTTGACACTGACGTTGAGTCTGACGTCGTTTTGTTTTTTGGACATGTCCAGGTTTCCCAATAAACTTTCGAGTAAATTCAAATTCATGGTTTCTCCTCAAAATACCGCTTGCCTGTTTCCGAGAAAAAACCTATAATTCTCACGGCAGGCGATGGTGGTTAATATTTGTCGCTTGTTTCGGACCTGTTGTCTTTCCGCGACGACAGGTCCTTTTATTTTGCACTTGCCTTTTTCGAGCCGGAATGTACAATCTCCGGTGCGGCAAGTGATGTTGGTTATCACAAGTCGCCGCCCCCGAATTGCTTCAACAGTTCGGGGGCAACTTTTTATTCTTCTTTCGGGTTTGTCGTCGACGACGACGCTATGTCGGCAGCCCGCCTTTCTTCGGTCCGGCGATCGGCGACTCGC
>JAVBPI010000059.1:0-20722 GCA_031549705.1 Thermoguttaceae bacterium | reverse complement strand
GTCGAACCCGCGTAGAATGAGATCGCCCGCCGCCAAACGGCGACGTGCCTGATCCGATAAACTTCCGTGTTTGGTACTCATATAAGATCATACGATCAAACCCACTTCACTGTTCAAATTATTTCTTCAGATCAGTAATTGCTCGACCGCGCAATCGTCGGGGCTGTTGAATAGCTTTCGTAAGCAATGCCGAGCGGCTCCAGATCGTTTTCCTTGATCCAGGTCATCATGCTGTGATAAGTCGCCTCGATCTCGTCATACGCTCCGGCGTGGAGACTCGCGGGCCGAATCGGTTCCATGCCGGGAGAATGGATCAGTTTGTCATATCGTTCCGTCGAAGTTTCACCGGTCACGACGTTTCGGATACGAATATTTTTCGATGCCGGATAAACGCTGACGACTTCATGCCCGACACGGGCGTCGACGTTGTATCGTTTACGAAACGCTTCCGGGGTTTGCGGCGTGCCATGCGGGCGTTTGGAGCTTCCGCTCCATTGCAATCATTCGCTCCCGCCGGTCGTTTGCTTTTCGAGCGAAAATACGTTTGCCCTTTGAAAACGTGAGGCGACCAACGGGAGCCGGACCGTCCGAGGGCGAAGATTTCTACTGTCCCCATTTCTTGTCGGCACAAGGCAATAGACTCGCTTTGCGGCAAAACGCAAGCGGATATCTCGCCGTGGTTACGCTTTCTTTTCCGTAACGAGACTCGCGAAATGTTCGAACGAACGGTCGTACGTTTTTTCGGCATCCGGCGGGAAGAAGCAACCGGGAATCTGTCGATTCGCCAAATGGGAGCGGACGCAATCGCAACACAACCCCCGCTTGCCGCAGGAATACGAACAGGTACAGTTCGATTTGTTTTGAACGACTTTACAATCCATGATAATTCGACGGAAATGGCGAGGAGTACCGGCTTAATAGGGAGATTATTTTCTTCGTCGTGATTGCGGGATTCCTTCCCGTTCACGCATCCGACGGAGGAAGAAGACGCAAACGCCGATCATCAACGGTGGGAGCGGCGGCAACAGCACGGCGAACAGTTTGTATCGTCCCTGAATTCGACGGATGTTCTCGTTCAACTCGACGTCCGCTCTCTCCAATTGCAGGTTCAGTTCCCGTTCCTGTTTTTCTTTGGCGGCCCCCAATCGTTTTTGGGCGGCGAGCATCGCGGCGGTCAACTTGCGGGTCGCTTCGTCTTCGTTGACGGAGCCCCCTTTGAGTTCGTCTTCAAGCTTTTTCATCTCGTCGGTGAGCTTCTTTTCTTCGGCAGCCCGTTGATCGTCGAACTGTTTTTGCAAGGTGTCTCGCTTGTCCATCGTGTTTTTGCGAATCTCGTCGGTGTTCTCGTCGAACTTCGACAAGGTTCGGTGTTTCGGACGGCGGTTGCGGATCGACAGGAACCGATCGTCTCCGGCAACACTGTCGATGGCGTTCAGCACAAACGTCACGTTATCGAAATCGAGGTTGATCCCCGAGCCCGGCTCGCTTCCCAATTTGCGGAGTCCGAAAAGGGCGTCGGAAAGCATGTCGATATCCGCGATGAGAAGCACGTCGATTTTGATCGGTTCCGGCTTGACGGGCGTTTCCCCTTCGGCGACCGGCGGCGCCGGCGGAGCGGGAAGTTCGCCGCTGATGCGAACGGCAAGGTCTTCCGGACGGCTTTCCGCGACACAGGCGCGTTCCCAAGCACCGCTGTTCAGTCCTCGCATTACGGCTTGCGTTGCGACGATACCGGCCGGTTCCTGGAACGTGCTCAAGAGCGTCGTAACGTCCAATTTCCCGCCGGAATTTTTCAGGATCCGACCGGGGAACGGCATCATCAAATACTGAAGCGACGCCGTAACGGAATCTTTCATGTCGAACGGCAGCAATTGTTGTTGCGGCTGTTTGCCCTTTTCGAGACTGCGATCAAGGAACACGAACCCTTTCGGAATCTGCCGCAGTTTGCGGATCGGCGAGTATTCCTGCCAAACAGCGTTGGAACCATCGACCGAAACGCCGAGAACATCCCAGAGCTGCGTGATGTCCCCTTTCGGTTGGTTGCGTCCCATCATCATCATCATTTGGGACTGCGGCGCCCGATTCGGCTCGCCGGTGCCGGTGACGCTACGGATATAAATCGGGAGCGGATCTTCGAAAACCACGCACGGCTGGCCCCGCTTCACGGCGTCGACGAAGTTGCTGATTTCCTGCGGTCCCATCGCGGAGGGTTGCACGGCGACGAGGGCGTCGAACTTTTCCCGAATCGGTTCCAGCGGATCGACTTCGACGACGGTATATTGTTTTTTCAGCTCGTTAATAATCTCCCATTGCGGTGCCATCGAAAATGTGCTCATGTCGAGCCGGCCGAAGAGCGGGGCGTCGGTTTTCAGGATTCCGATCCGTTTTTTTCGTGGTGTGGTGACGCTGCAAAGGGCGTGAACGATTTCGTATTCGGCGGACAAACCGCGATCGATGAACGGCAGCGACAGCGATTGCAGCCCCGATTGGAACGCCATTCCGAGAAAAATGCTCTTCTGTTCCCGCGTTCCCCGAGCGGCAAACGAAACTTCCTGCGGTTTGATTTCGAACCGTTGATTCGCAATGAGCGCTTCCTCGGTGTTCGGCTTGATATTGTAATGAGGACGAATCGAAACCTTATTCCCGCAAATCGCCTGGATTTCGCTCAAAATCGAGATGATGTCGAGTCGCGTCTGAATGTGGGATTCCGGAACGTCGGGGCTCAGGAACGGTTCGATCACGACGGGATATTCCGGATTGAGTTCTTTCAGCAACTTGATCGTTTCCGGCGAAAGCGTGCTGAGTTTTTCCTCAGTCAGGTCGGCGCGGAGGTCGTGCTGTTGGAAAACATAGCAGAGGCTCAATCCGATGGCGAGGAGCGACGCGGTTCGGGCGGCGTAATGGAAGGTTCCGATCCATTGCTGGTTGGCGGTCCAATGCCGACGTCCGATGAGCACCATGCTCAAATAGAGCATCGTCGAGGTGATCATGGCGAAGTAGACGAAGCTCGAAAGGTTGGCGATGCCGCGTCCGAACAGCTCGAATTGGTGTGGAATGCTGAAATTCTTCAGGATCGTGCCGTAATCCGCCGGGAGAGGCGTAATGTCGGTCCATTGGAGAGCAATGAACGGAGCGCAAAAGATCGCGCCGAGAATATAGGAGACCGTCAGGTTGCCGGTCAGGAACGACGCGACCATCCCGATGGAAAGCATCGAGATGCCGACGAGCCAGTATCCGAGGTAGGTGCAGCAAAAGAGCCCGTTGTCGGGAATGCCAAGGTATTTCAGGATCGCAAAGTTGCAGAACATCGAAAAAACGAGTGCAACGGAGTAAATGCAGACCGCCGCGAGGAATTTGCCGAGCACGATGTCGAAATCACTCGCCGGGATTGTGAGGAGCAACTCGTCGGTCCCTTGCCGTTTTTCATCGGCCCAGATTCCCATCGTGATCGCCGGAACGAAGACGAGCATGATGAGCGGGAACCACAGATTGAGCTGATCGAGGTTCGCCAGGTTGGCGTTGAAAAACTCGTTCGGCAGAAACGCGGCGATGGAGCTAAGGAGCACGAAAACGCAGATAAAAACGTATCCGGTCGGGTTCGAGAAGTAGCCGACGAAATTACGCTTGAAAACGGAAAAAAGAACCTTCGTGTTCATGGATGCGCAAAAAAGGGGGATGGATCAAAATCATTCCGCCAAACTCGACGGCATTCACCTTATTTTACAGATCGGGAGCGATGTTTCAAGAGCCGCACCCGGCAGGAAATCTGTCGGCTCAGACCGTCTCCTGACCGTCCTGCCAACCACCTTGTCGAAAAGTGGGGGGCGTGATAAGATGGGGAATTCGATGGTGAGACTCCATTTTCGTTCCACTCCCCGCGGTTTTCGGTCGCGGCTCCCGTTCCATGTCGAAGCAAAAAGACGACAACCTGTTCGCCGAATCCTCCATGAGTTTTGGAGAGCATCTCGAAGAGCTGCGGAAATGTCTGTTCTATTCGCTCTATTGGGTTGCCGGGGGGTTCATTCTCGGGCTGGCTCTTGGACAGCCGGTCGTCGATTACATCCAGATTCCGGTTCGGAAGTCGCTCAGCAAGTATCTTAAGGCCCAATCGATCGCCAAGCTGGAATCCGAAGCCAAAAAGCTTGAAGAAGAAGGACAACCGCCGGAAATCTTCGGCGTTCCCCAAAAATACGACTTGCTTCCGATGGAAATGTATATTTTTCCCGGCGAATGGGAGCGAGTCATGGAGCGTCAAGCGGGAAAACCGGACGACTCGGACGCCGGCTTGGCGTCGCTTCGGGACGTCGACAACCTGCAACGTCGCAAAACAGCCTTGGAAAAAAAGCGGTCGGAATTGCTCGGCGGTCTCTATGCCCACGGAGCGACGCCGCAACTGAATGAAAAGCCGATCCCCGTGATGTTCTGGACAAAAGCGTCCGAGGATCCGCGAACAAAGACGATTGCTTTCGGCGTTTACGAGGCGTTCGGGATTTACATCAAGGCGTCGCTCGTGGTCGGCATCGTGATCGCTTCGCCGGGAATCATGTTCCATATTTGGTCGTTTATCGCCGCCGGACTCTATCCTCACGAAAAGAAATACGTCTACTATTTCATTCCGGTCAGTGTTGCCTTGTTCGTCGGGGGGGCGCTGTTCGCGTTTTTCTGCGTTTTCCAGTTCGTGCTCGACTTCCTGTTCGGATTCAACGCTTGGTTGAACATCGATCCCTACCCACGCATCAGTGAATGGGTCGGCTTTGCTCTGATGTTACCGATCGGTTTCGGCGCAAGTTTCCAGTTGCCGCTCGTGATGTTCGTCTTGGAGCGGGTCGGAATCTTCACGTTCAAACAGTACATTTCGAGTTGGCGAATTTCGATCCTCGCGATTTTCATTCTCTCGTTGTTCCTGACCCCCGGCGACCCCGGCAGCATGCTCCTGATGGCAATGCCGCTCACCGTGTTGTACTTCGGCGGCGTCTTCTGCTGTTGGTTGATCCCGCGAAAAAAAGGAATCTTCGACGCGGAACAAGAAGAACTCGAATAAACCGAAACCCTCATGAAAGCGACTTGGCACGGAACCGGAACCGTCGTTGAAAACACCATGCTGGCGGAGCGAACGCTCCGAATCGCGGTTGCGGTGGACGGCCCTGTTCCGCCGATTGCCGCCGGACAGTTTGCAATGCTGCGGCTACCGAACCGCACCGATCCGCTTTTGGGGCGTCCGCTGGCGATCTATCGGATTACCCGATCGGCGTCGACGACGATCATGGAATTTGTTTACCTTGTCGTCGGTCGGATGACATCACGGCTGGCGGAAGTCAAGCCGAACGACGCTTTGGAAATTTGGGGCCCGCTCGGTAACGGGTTTCGTCCCGTTGACGATGTGGAGCACCCTATTTTGGTCGCCGGCGGAATCGGGCAAACGCCGTTCCTGATGTTCGCGGAAGAGCATCGGAATTCGACGCTCCTTTACGGAGCACGAACCGAAGCCCGCGTTGCGTGCATGGACGACTTCGAAAAGATCGGCATTCAGGTGCGGATCGCAACGGACGACGGCTCCCGCGGCTTTCATGGGCCGGTTACGGAGCTGATTTCGTCGGTGTACCGTCCGGAAACGAAAACGAAAATCATTGCCTGCGGACCGCAACCGATGTTGCGGGCGACGTTTCGGGTTGCGGAAAAACTCGGCTTGCCGTGCGACGTGTCGCTCGAATCGCCGATGAGCTGCGGCCTCGGAATCTGCTTCGGCTGCGTGGTCGAATACCGGAGCGACGACGCCCCGAACCAATGGGATTACCGCCGAACTTGCGTCGACGGCCCTGTTTTCGACGCTTACCGTCTCAACTGGGAAACAAAAACCGAAAACGACTGACACGGTTTAAACCCGCTTAGGCCTCGCAACGGCGCGGAGTCCGGTTCAACGGGCAAACGGCTCATGGATGCCGGGTTGCTGTATCGCTTGCCAACAATGGAAAACACTGAACACCACCGGTTTCGTGAGTATTCGTCCCTCGCAAATCGTTAAGCAGTTTCGAGCGTTGAAGCAGCCGATCTATCTGCTCGACGGCGAGTTCACGCTTGTTTTCTGCAACAAAGCGCTCGAAGAATGGACGGGCTGCGAAGCGGAAAAACTGATCGGACAACGGTTGCGGTATCATTCGCCGGGATCGCGGCTCAAGCACGAAATCATTGCCGCGTCGCTTTCCCCTCCTCCGGAAGTTTTTCAGGGGGAGCGAAAACGGGTTCTGTTGACCATCGACCGCATCACCGCATTGAGCCGTCGGGTCGCGGAGTTCATTCCGCTGCAAAATGAAGGAGTGCTCGTTCTCGTCGATCCTGCTGAAGCGACCGCTCCCATTGAGGAACCGACGCAACAGCGTCAAGCCGCCGCGGAGTTGCACCAAACGCTTTTTTCCATGCGTCGTCGGCAAGCGGGACGTTTTCGCTGGGATCGAATGATCGGCGCGTCGCCGCCGATGCAACGTCTTCGTCGTCTTGCACGGCTTGCGGTTGATTCCACCGCCTCGGTGCTGATTCTCGGCGAACCGGGGGTCGGCAAGGAGTATTTGGCGTCGGCGATTCATTACGCTTCGGAAAACGCCGGAGCCCTGATTCCCCTTGACTGTCGGCTGCTGGATCAGGAAGTGATCGCCTCGACGGTTTTGGCGTTTCGGAAGCGGTATCAACGGGAGGAAACGGCCAAGCGGCACACGCTGTTGCTCAAGGACGCCGACCTGTTTCCGGTTGCGTTGACGCCGTTGATCGTCGATTTCGTGTCGTCGAATCAACCCCATCAGCGATTGATTGCAACGTCGCCTGTTCCGTTCGACCGTTGGCCTCACTCGCAAACGCTTCCGTCGCTTTTGGGAACGCTGCTGCTTGAAATTCCCCCGCTCCATGACCGCAAGGAGGAAATCCCGCTCTTGGCGCAGTTGTTCCTGGAGGACCGTAACGCCGTCGAAACGAAACAGCTTGCGGGATTCGCCTCGGAAAGTTTGGATGTCCTGACAAGTTATCGTTGGCCGGGAAATCTCGACGAATTGGAAGCCCTTGTCGGCGAAATGCATGAAAAAGCAAAGGGCCCCCTCGTTTCCGTCGCCGATCTTCCGATGCGGCTGCACGACCAACAGGATGCGGTTCTCCATGCCGCTCCGCAAGACGAGCCGATCCAATTGGAGTCGTTCCTGCTGGAAATCGAGCGGGAACTGATCGAACGGGCGCTGCGGCGTGCCAAGGGGAACAAATCACGGGCTGCCGAACTGCTCGGAATCACCCGACCGAGACTTTACCGCCGCTTGGAACAGTTCGGAATGCTCGACGACATTCCGTGGCAGCCGGAAGCGGAAGGGACGTCAGAAGTCCGTTAAAAAAGGGAGCGTGTCACCAATTTCTCCCGGAAATGCGTTGACATTCAGCGGCATTTCGCGTACCATGGAATCGTTATTTTGTTTCGTCGACCCGAAATTATCGAGGCATGTTCCATGAATCCGAATCCGAATCCCCTCCGCAAGGCGTTCACCTTGGTCGAACTGCTCGTCGTTATCGCCATCATCGGCGTCCTTCTTGCCTTGATGCTCCCGGCCATCCAGACGGCTCGGGAATCCGCTCGGCAGATGCAATGTGCAAACAATTTGAAACAAATCGGAATCGCCGTCCACACCTTTCATGAAAGCGTCGGTGGGCTACCGCCGCTCTGCATCGGCGGTTCTCGGGGCAATTATGCAACGTTTCCCAACACGGCCAATTCGTTGGGGAATGACGAAGGTTGGAATCGAGCCAGTTTTTTCGCATTGCTGTATCCTTATATCGAACAAACCGGCCTCTATAATTTCATGTCGAAAAAAGCCGCTCCGAATGCAGGAGGAATCGGTTCCTATTTTGGACCAAGTTGGTGGGGAAATGCCGCTCTTACCACGGACATGAAAAAACAGTTCGGCTCCGTTACGTTGTATCGTTGCCCCACCAGGCGCGGCGGCGGTCCTCTGTACGCCGAAAACGGTAACGGAACCGGTACTTGGTACAGCAACTCGCCTGGTGGACCGATCGGTGATTACGCAACCGTAATCGCCTTTTATCCTTCACCTGAAAATCCGATCGGAGCTGCTTCCCCAGGACCGAACGTTTGCAGTTGGCATCTTTATAAACAAGAGGCTTTGCAGATTTCCTTGGGATGCAATCGAGGTCCCTTCCGCGTGGCATTGATTAATGCGCCAGGTAATTACTCGACGTGGACTGCAAGCTCCGGCGTCGATTTCGGCTGTTGGGAGCCACGAGACACGTTTGCATGGATTAAAGACGGGACGAGCAATCAAATCCTCCTTGGCGAAAAGCACGTTCCCCCGGAGTACATGGGTCGATGCGAACCGGACACCGTCACCGATTACAATAATTATCGGAGCGATTGTTCTTATCTCGTTTCCGGAGAAACTTGGACGCAAATTGCTTCACGACATGTCTATAAATGGACTACAGCGTACGGAATTTATCGACCGTTTGATACGGGTTATACGGACCATCAAAACGGCGGGTTTGGCAGCTCACATGTCAATGTCTGTCAATTTATCCTTGGAGACGGCGCTGTTCGCGCCTTTCCTGTCACCACTCACACGACAATTATTACAGCGCTCGGCACCGTCAACGACGGCGCGGTCGTTCAAATGCCGGGAATATGAAAATCGCCGTTCTCGGCGCCGGAATCTCCGGACTCGCCGCCGCTTATCGTCTTAATCAACAGGGTGCTTCCGTTCATGTTTACGACCGTCGGGACCGCGTCGGCGGTGTTCTGACGACGTTAAATCGGGACGGTTTTCAAATCGAACAGAGCGCCGACAACTTCATCACCACGGTTCCATGGGGGGTGAAACTCTGCAAGGAACTCGGGCTCGGCGATCAGCTCGTCCAGACAAATCCGAAATACCGGCGAACTTATGTCGTTCGGAAAGGACGGCTCCATCTCCTGCCGGACGGGTTCTTGATGCTCGCTCCGACCAAACTTTGGCCGATGGCGACCACGCCGATTCTTTCGCCGTTCGGCAAAATGCGTGCCGGGCTCGAATTGTTCATTCCGCCGCGCAAGGACGATGTCGACGAATCGATGGCGAATTTCGTTCGGCGACGCCTCGGCAAGGAGGTTTTCGAACGACTCGTCGAACCGCTCGTCAGCGGAGTTTACGCCGCCGACATGGAAAAGCTCAGTGTGTTGGCAACGCTCCCCCGATTCCGTGAAATGGAACGAGACCATTTTTCCTTGGTTCGGGCGATGCAGAAGCAACTCGCCGCAAACCGTTCCGCCAACCTTTCCGAACAGAGCGGCGCCCGATACAGCATGTTCGTGACGCTACGGAACGGGCTTTCCTCCCTCTGCGACGCGCTCGCCGAACGGTTGCCGACCGGTGCCGTGCAACTCGGTTGCGAGGTTTCCCGGTTGACAAAAAATGCCGACGGAACCTGGGATGTCGACGTTGACGTCGAACATGCCGGTTTGCATCCGGCGACGACGAACCAATACGACGCCGTGATCATTGCGACGGAAACTCATTCGGCGGCGAAATTGCTTGCGGAATCGGAGCCGGAATTGTCACAAAAACTGGGAATCATCCACCACGAAGGAACCGCGATTGCGACCTTTGCGTTCGACGCTTCCCAGTTGAAACAATCGGTTCGCGGCATGGGATTCGTCGTGCCGAAGATCGAAAAAAGTCCGATCCTCGCCGGGAGTTTCAGCAGCTTCAAATACGAGCACCGGGCCCCGGAGGGAAAGATGCTGGTCCGCGTTTTCGCCGGTGGAGCCCGGGCGCCGGAGTTCGCCGAAATGGACGACGGCAAGCTCGTTCCGATTCTTTGGGCCGAACTGAAGAAAATCGTTCACATCGACGGCGAGCCGCTCTTCACGACGGTCGCCCATTGGCCGCGAACGATGCCGCAGTACCACGTCGGACACCGCGAACTGGTTCGGGACATCGAAAAACGCTGTGCCGCCGAACCGACGCTTGCCTTGGCCGGAAACGCGTTTCATGGCGTCGGCATCCCGAACTGCATCAAGAGCGGTTTCGACGCCGCCGAAAAAATCGTTGCTTCGCAATAATTTTTGTCTCACACGGAGGCACGGGGGCACGGAGGAGAGAGTCCTTGTTTTCCTCCTCTCCGTGTCTCTGTGCCTCCGTGTGAGATAATCCCCAATAAAATCAATGGACGACATTCACACCCATTTCATGCGTTACGCTCTGACCGAGGCGCAAACCGCTGCGGACGAAAACGAGGTTCCGGTCGGTGCGGTGATCGTTTACGACGGCAGAATCATCGCTTCGGCCCACAATCAACGGGAGCAACTCCACGATCCGACGGCGCACGCCGAAATGATCGCAATCACGCAGGCGGCGGAGTCGCTCGGTTCCTGGCGGCTCGACGATTGCACGCTTTACGTCACGCTGGAGCCGTGTCCGATGTGTTCCGGCGCGATTATTCAAGCCCGAATCCCGAACGTCGTTTTCGGGGCGTCCGACCCGAAAGCGGGGGCGGTTGTTTCGCTCTTTTCGCTGCTGAACGACGATCGGCTCAATCACCGTTGCCAAAATGTCGTTTCCGGCATCCTCGCGGAACCGTGTGGTGCCGTCCTCAGCGAATTCTTCCGCCGCCAACGCGCCCTCGGAAAAAAATAAGGTAGGTTGCCGACCGCCGGGCGGCAACGTCCGGTACTCCGGACCCGAACTCGGTGAGCGGCATCCAGTGCGGAGTACCGCACGCGACCGCTCGGCGATCGGTCGCCTACCTTGTCCTCTCGACAATCCTCCTTGGAACGGTAAAATATGGGTGGATTAACATTCGATCACCGTCAACCTTTTCAAAATCATGTCACATCGTTGGATATCCAAGAGGGCCGGGACGTTCGAAGCGTCCGGCATTCGGAAAGTGTTCGATCTCGGAGCGAAGCTCAAGGACCCGATCAATCTCTCGATCGGCCAGCCGGACTTCGACGTTCCCGAAGCGGCTCGAAAGGCAATCATCGACGCGATTCACTCGAAGAAGGGCGGATACACCCCGACGCAAGGGCTCGCTCTGTTGCGGGACGAGCTCCAAAAACGGATCGACCGTCAATACAATCATCCGAATCGTTATGTATTCATTGCCAGCGGCACCAGCGGGGCGCTCGCTCTGGCAATGCTCGTTGCGGTCGATCCCGGCGACGAAGTGATCTTTTTCGACCCGTTTTTCGTGATGTACGACGCCGTCGTCAAGATGGCCGGCGGTACTCCCGTGATGGTCGATACTTACCCCGATTTCAAGTTCGACATCGGCCGTCTTGCCGCCGCGATTTCGCATAAAACGAAGGCGATTATTTTGAATTCTCCGGCGAATCCGACCGGAAAAGTCGCTTCACGGGAAGAAGTCAAAGCGATTGCGCAACTTGCCAAGGAGAAGAATATCCTCCTGATCAGCGACGAAATTTACAACCAGTTCTGCTATTCGGAATTCGTTTCCCCGGCGGAGTACAACAGCGATACGCTGGTCCTCGACGGGTTTAGCAAGACCTACGGTATGCCGGGTTGGCGCGTCGGCTTCGCTCACGGTCCGAAAGACTTGATTGAACAGATGCTCAAGTTCCAGCAGTATACGTTCGTTTGTTCACCGCACGTCGGCCAGATCGGTGCTTTTGCGTCGTTGGACGTCGACATGTCACCGCAGATCGACAGCTATCGAAAACGCCGTGATATGCTGTACGACGCGCTCAAGGACGATTACGAAATCGTGAAACCGGAAGGAGCGTTTTACATGTTCCCGAAAGCGCCGTGGGGAACCGCGACGCAGTTCGTCGAAAAGGCGATCACGGAACACTCGATGTTGATCATTCCGGGAGGCGTTTTCAGCCGAAAGGACACCCATTTCCGAATTTCGTACTCCGCCACGGAAGAGCAACTCCAACGCGGCATCGAAGCGTTCAAGAAATTGGCGAAGAAGTAATTGATCAGAGCCATGTTGCGGACCGATTTTCTGAATCCGATTTTCGTACGCGATGTTCGGATCATGGTCCGCAATCGGGCGATTCTTTGTTGTGGGGGGCTCAATTTAGGGCTACTCTGTTACACCGTGCTTTCCCGATTTCCCGCTTTGGTAGCGAATCAATCGAACGGTCGGGTTCTGTTTTCGGACATCTTGCTGACCGAATATCTGTTCGGTTTGCTCTTTGCCCCCCTGTGGACGGTCAGTTCGATCATTCGTGACGAAATTGTCGAAGAGCTTTTTCGCTTGACGCCGGTCACGGCGAAGGAATACATTCGGGGCAAGGTTCAAGCGGCCGGACTGTTCCTTTTTATGCTTTACGGAATAATGTTCCCATTCGTTGCCGTCGCCTATCTGCTGCGCGGCGTCGACGTCCGGGACGTGTTTGTCGTTCCGCCGCTGCTATTCCTGACGACGCTGGTCGCCTGTTATTGGACCGCTGCGTTTTTCTATCGGGTCGAATCGGTACGGCAATTGTTCGAGCTGCTCGGAACGGTCCTCTTCTCGTTCATCATCGGCGGCGTTTTTTGTTTCGCCGTGTTCTTTTGGCCGTTGGGATATCTTGACATGATCGCAACGAAGGAAACAACGAGCCCCTTTGCATTTGCCGTTGCCATCCTGATCGTTTTGTCTCCAATGTTTTGCTTTGCGCATGTGCTGACATTCTTCTGCGACGGGGATCGTCCGGACACGCGGCAACGGTGTTACAATTATTTGTTGTTCACGGTGTTTTTCAGTATTTTTTCCGTTGTCGCCATGATGATCTGCACCGTATGGTAGATGAACGGCAATTGCAACGGTTCCGGCATCCACGAAACGGATTCGACGTTTTTTGATGGGGGATTACGGCGTTGATTCTTTGCGTGCCGCTGTTCGCCGCCGAACCGGAGACCTGCCATCCGCGAACAAGTTGATGTATTGAGTCCGAGCGTTTTGCGGTGGAACGTGAATCGCGAGGCATTTTGCGTGGACTTCCCGGAATCCGGCCGGTTTTGAAGGGTATGGAGCAAAAAATGAGAAAATCGGGTACAATTACAGAAGGGCGTCCGGCACTGAATTCCACTCCAGCGGGGTGGCGAAGGGGACCGGGAGCCGACATAACCGATTCGCGGCAAAGAATTTACCCGCCGCCCGACGGAAATCGCCGCAACGGTTTCGGCAGCGGAAGGAATCTGCCAATAATCACCCATCAAAATGGAGGAAGGCAGGCTCGATTTTATTGCTCTCATTACAATCGTTCTTGTGATTGGCGGTTTTTGGGCTACAATACAATGTTGAAATGAGGCAAATAAAAAAACAGGGCTCCGTGTGTCTTTCATGTTTTTCCTCGTTCGCTAACAGTAAAAAGTTTGGTGAAAATTCCATTTTTCGGCGCAACTTGTTCCGTAATTTATCTCTTCCTTTCGGTACCAAGCCTTATGGGGCGGTATCGGTGAATCGACAAAGGACATCATGTCAACCGATTTTTTTGACGACGAACGTTATTGGCTCGAAAAACAACCGGAAATG
This sequence comes from Thermoguttaceae bacterium, assembly GCA_031549705.1. Lineage (GTDB taxonomy): Bacteria > Planctomycetota > Planctomycetia > Pirellulales > Thermoguttaceae > WRKP01. The sequence goes on along the minus strand of JAVBPI010000059.1, from coordinate 7,219 downwards.
CAGCCTTGGAAAAAAGGATGCGAACGACTGGCTGAAAAGCTCGAACGGCATATCGACACGATTCTCAATGGAAAAAGAGTGCCTTACCGCTCCGGTTTTCTGCCCCGGGTTTGGCTTTGCATCGCCTACCATTGGAAACACGCGGCCGGAGTCGACGATGTTGCAAAAACGGTCGAAAAATCAGTGCCTGTCGAAGAAGTTCTTGATGGGCTGGCACAAAAAAAATCCTTCGACCCGAAAAAGAAAACTCTCGGCGGCAATCCGATTCCCGATATGGCCTATGCCGTCCATTACGTCAAAAAAGATGGCGACGCAATGCTTCGGATGAATTCCGAATACGAGAAATATTGTCGCGGAGTTGTCAGTCAGCGTGAGGACATGCTCAATTCATACGAAGAGTGGTGGAATATGTTAATGTGTGAACTAGGAGTATTCGAACAAGAAAATCACGAAAAGCATGCGACGATCTACCGCTATTTCGGCTGGGATCACTTGCGAAGTTGGCTCGCCAAAGCCGTTTATAATCACGCCCGATGCTTTTTGCGTCGGATGAGGAGGTACGCCCTTCCCCAGTGTCAACAAGACGATGAGCGTGATGTTTTGAGTGAGATTGCCGGTGACGAACATACGCCTGTGGAGCTTGCGATACTGATCGAAAACGGCAACGAAACGGATCAGGAACGTTTGTTGCGGATCATTCCTCAGGCGCTTGAAGAGCTCCCGAAACTGGAAAAACTGGCAATCATGAATCACTACTATGATAACATGACGCTGGAGCAGATCGGGGGAATCCTGGGAATTCATAAGGGCAATGTCAGTAAGCGTTTGAAAGTGATACGAGGCAAACTCTGCGACATTCTCTGGAAACTAGTGCGGCAGGAAAAAAGCCAACCGAAAACCAACAACGTTTAACAACGGCGAAACGACCATGCCAGAAGATAAACTGTACCGTATGATGAAAAGAGCTGCCCAAGCGGAGCATTGGCAACAGATCGACGACGTCGTTGACCATCCGGTCGACGACGTCAATCTGTTGGAGGCGTGGTCTTTGGGCAACCTTTCGGAGAAAACACGAGTCGAACTTCTCGAGCATCTGGCCGATTGCGTCTATTGCCGTCGAGAAACCGCCGCGATGATTCGGGATGGTGTGTTGGTCTTCCCACCGGGAGCGATCGAACCTGCGCAGGAAGAACCCGAACTCACCGTGGCCCGACCGTGGATGCAACGTGTTTTGCGAATTCTCATGACAGTCGCCGCCGTAATGTTGGTCGCGTTCGGAATCTGGACGTTGCAGCCGAGGCACCAATCCGGCGGTCCCATTGCGAAAACGAAACCGAAATTCGAAGTCGTTTCGTTGGTCGCCTACGGAACGGTTCGAAGCGGAGGAGGAGACAAGATCGATACCGAGACGATTATCCGTCAGGCGGGCTCCGATCCGGAAAAGCGTTTTGACGCAGGACTCGAACTTCTCAAAGGGGAAAAGTTCAAAGCGGCGGTTGAAATTTTTGTCCTGCTGGACAAGGAGTTTCCGGAAAACGCCGCGATTCTGAACGCCTTGGGAGTCGCGTGTTATCACGCCGGAAAAACAGCCGAGGCGAAAAAATATTTTGACCGGGCAAAAACTCTCGATCCGACGAATGAACGGATTCAAGATAACATCGACTCCATGCTTTAATACATGACCATGCAACACCGGATCATTCTTGTTGTCTTTATTCTGCTTTCCGTCGGCGCCGACGTTCTTACGGCTCAGACCATGGAGGAGTTCAAGACGGACGCCGGAAAAGCGATCCAACTCATCAACGCTGAAAAATTCGATGAAGCAAAACCTGTCATTGAGACATTGAAAATACAGGCCAAAGAGGTGTTTTCAAATGAAGGCGACGCCGCGCTCATGTTTTTCGATCTCGGTGTCGCTTGCCAGAGAGCGGGCAAGCTCGACCAGGCAGTCGAGTGTTTGCAGCTTGCCGTTCTCATTGACGAGAACGCTTTTGGCAAAGGCGCGACGCTTGTCGCCGATGACCTGTATCGTCTCGCGTACTTCCATCATCTTGGCGATGCTCCTGTTGAAGCCGAAAATTGTTTCAAACGGGCCTTGGATATTTACGAAACGAATCGCGGCGACGACCACGACCTTACGATCTCTACAAGGGACTGGTTGGCCAAGCTTTGCTGCTCCAACGGCAAGTATCACGAAGCGGAATCTCTTTACCGTAAAGCACTGAAAGTCGTCGAAAAGCTTCACGGCAAAGACCATCTCCAAACGGCGATCGCGTTGAGCAATCTGGCAATGCTTTACTACCGTCAAGATCGACATGAGGACTCAGAGACTGAAAACAAACGCGTTCTTGAGATTGCCGGGAAAAACCATGAAGAAAAACCGATGGAAATCGTGAGTTGCTTGAATGTTTTAGCGGACAACTTTTATGCCCAAAAACGATATGCCGAAGCGGAATCGTTGTACCAAAAAGTTTTTGAGATTTGCATGCGTGAACTCGGCACCGATCATGTGCAAACGGCACAGGCACTCAACAGCATTGGATCAACGTTTCGCGATCGAAAACAATACGGCGAGGCTGAAAAATACTATAAAAACGCCGTTGAAATCTTTGAAAAGGTTCTTGAAAAAAATGATCCGGAGAAGATTGCTTCTTCGAGCAATCTGGCGGATGTCTACTTCAAGCAGAAGCGTTTCAAGGAATCGGAAGGGACCTATCGGCTTATCCTGAAGCTTCAAGAGATAAATCAAGGGATGGATTCGCTGGCCGTCGCCAATGTTCTCGACAAAATCGGCTTTTGTCTGAATGCACAGGAGCTTTACGAAGATGCAGAGGCGATCTTCCGCAGATCATTGGAAATTTGTGAAAAGCGACTCGGCACGGATCGCTTTAGAACGGCTATATCTTTCGTCAATATTGGATCGATGTTATACAAGCGAAAACGGTACGATGAGGCTGAACCATTCTTTAAGAAAGCGGTCGAAATCGCTGAAAGAATTGTTGATAAAGATGACCCGAGTATGATTGTCATTTACAGGAATTTGGCGAACAACTATACAAATCAACATCGTTATTCCGAGGCGGAACCACTCTACAAACGAGCCTTGCAAATCAGTGAACGTCTTGAAGATCATTCCGAGACGGTCTTGTTACTGAACAAACTGACGAGTCTCTACTTGGATGAACAATCCATGCCAATCCGTGGTTCAATCGAAGATGATTCCGAGACGGCTGCGTTGCTGAGCAAACTGGCGAAGTTCAACGACGGTCAAGGTTGTTATGCCAAGGCGGAACCGCTTTATAAACGAGCCTTGCAAATCCATGAAAAAACGGACAAGGAAAGTTCCGTTACGGCCCAATCGCTGACCGATCTGGCGGAGCTTTACCTGACGGAAGGTCGGTATGCCGAGGCGGAACCGCTCTACAAACGAGCCTTGCGAATCCACGAAAAAATTAACGCGAACAGTCCCGATACGGCCCAATCGCTGGCAAATCTGGCGAAACTCTACTTGGCTCAAGGTCGTTTTGCCGAAGCGAAACCGCTATGCGAATCATCCGTGCAAATTTGGGAGAAGATTGACGAGGATCATCTCAAAACGGCGGAAGCAAAGTACACTCTGGCAAGCATCTACGACGCTCAAAAAAATTATAAAGATGCCGAACCGCTCTACTTGCGGTCTCTTAAAATCCGTGAAGAAAAACTGGGCGAGGGTAATAGCGAAATGGTCCGATCACTGATCGGCCTGTTGTGGCTCTACGAGACCCAAGGACGCCAAACAGAGGCAAAACCGTACTACGAACGATACGAGAAATCTTTGCGTCCCTGGGAATATATTTATAAGGGGCCGGAAACAGTCCGTTCACTAATCAATCTGGCGACACTCTATAAAGTTCAACAAAGTTACAGTATGGCGGAAATACTCTGCCTTCAATCCTTGCGAATGTGTGCAGAAGAATTGGGCGAGGATCATCCTTTGATGGCTGAATCACTAAACAGTATGGCGGAACTCTACTATCTTCAAGGTTGTGATCATGTTCGGGGCCGTACTTCAGACAAGAACGTATTCATTGATACTAGTTTTATAGAGACGGAGTTACCCTACCACAAAGCTCGTTTTGCAAGGGCGCAATCATACTTCGACAGTGCCCTTGAGATTTTCGAGAAGAGTCGATCCGCTGCCGATTTGAGGCAAAACTGTTATTACAACCGGGCACTGCTTTACACAGAAACCTCGCATCCCCAAGAAGCCGTCGCTGATCTTAAAAAAGCGATGACTCTTACGCTGGAAGTCCGTCAACACGTTTCCGGCAGTGATGAACAGCGGGCAGAGACATTCGCGGGCTATTACGGACTTTTCGAGACGATGGTCGATTGGCAGTACGAATTTTCAAAAAACGACCCCAAACTCTACGAAGTCGACGAAGTCTATGACGCCATGGAACGTTCCCGATGCCGGGGGTTGCAAGATTTGATCGATTCACAACGTGTCGATCTTCTCAAGGGTATCGATCCTGAAACCGCCACGCAATTGCGGGCGGAGGAACAGGGGGCCAAGATCGCCCTCAAATCCGTCGAAAAAGATTTCGAACGCTATGTGACGCAAAAACGAGACGAAGCCGAGATAAAACGAAAAGAAACAGCGTTGCGAAACGCCCAGAAACGACTCATCGACGCCCAGGCCGCGATCAAAAACGTCAGCCCCATCTACCGCGAAACCATTGGTAAAGGAGAAGCCGAACCGTTCGCCAATGTACAAAAACGTCTCCAATCGACGAAAAGCCTTGCCTTGGAATACCTGGTCGGAAACAAGAAGTCGTATTTGCTCGTTTACGGCGCCTCCCAGGAAACGAAACTTTTTCCGCTGGAACTCGACGCATCCCAATCCGCTCTGTTCGGTGTCGAAGCGGGACCACTCTCCTCGGCGAAGATGCTCGAAATTTTTCAAAACAAAAACAACGGCGGAGTCATGCAAGTCGTTACCGACCGGAACCAGAGCCGTATCATGGAAAACAAAATACCGGACAAAGATCTTGTCGATAAACTTGCCGCGCTTTGGAAAATTCTCGTACCAAGCGAAACCCTTCGGAACGATCTTCTCGCCGAGAGAAACGATGTTAAGCAGCTTGTCATTCTCCCCGATGGTCCTCTTGCGAGTTTTCCTTTCGAAATGTTGATCGTCAATACCGATGCGAACCAGCCTGAATATCTGCTCCAAAAAGGTCCGGCCATTCTGTACTCCCCCTCGGCGAACATCTATTTCAAGCTCGGCGATTTTTCGAATCGCCCGATTTTCGATACAAAAAAAGTATTGGCCGTCGGTAATCCCCTCTACGAGAAGGATTCGGATGACAAAGCGAAAAAAAAGGATGCCTCCAATCTGGAGAAAGGGGACTTGTATGCGAATCGGTTTCAATTGGACAATTTTCGACGTTCAAGCGAAGAAACGGAAAATGTAAAGAATGCGTTCGCAGCTTCCGGCATGACGGTCTGCCGCTTCGACGGGGCGGAATCGACAGAGAAAAACGTTCGTGAAAACGTGAGCGGGTCCAAAATCATCCTCTTTTCCTGTCATGGAATTTGCGATGATTATTTCGGCAACATGTTCGGCTGTCTTGCGTTGACGGTCGGCGACCGCAACGTCGAGAAGAACGATGGATTTTTGGAACTCCGCGAAATGATGGAACTCGATCTGAAATCATGCGAACTGGTGATGTTGAGCGCCTGTAGTACAAATTTAGGAACCAACCAGCGTGGCGAAGGAACCTGGGCGTTGACGCGGGGGATGTTGGTCGCCGGCTCTCGTCGTGTTTTCACGACGGATTGGAAGGTTCAAGAAGACGTTTCGTGCAATCTGATCAGTAATTTCGCCGTTCGGCTCAATGACAAGGATCACTCCGATTACGCTTCCGAACTGCGAAAGGTCAAGTGCGACCTGTTAACAAAGCGTCCTCATCCGTATTTTTGGGCGCCGTTCGTGTTGGTCGGCGTTCCATGATGGTTTTACGTTTTGCCCAACACCGTCCGCAAGAACGTTTGATACAATTGGACGAAAACACTCCAAATCTTGACATCCTATAGACGTAAGGGTTCCACGTTCCGCATTGGTTGACGTCGGACATGGATGCCGTTAGATGATCATCGGGCGACTCTCGGCTGCCAGCGGTCGGGAAGAAAGTCGGAGATCGCGGCCTGGACGGCTTGTCCTCAGAGCCAATCGGTTGGGGCGAGCATCTCGGTATTTTTCGCAACGAGAACGACGAGCTCGTCCAATGCATCAATCGAGAGCCGGGCTCTCGCGTGACAATAATTTCCGGTATTCGAGTCGGGCAAGGATTCTCCGGTCCCCTGGTCGCGGGTCACGCTGCCGTATCAGGAATGGTTCGACGGATTCTCGACGGTACCCGCCGCTATTCACACTCTTGACACGGCACCGCCGAGACGAATAATGGTGATATTGGGCGTTTTTCGAATTCCGAAATTTTTTCTTCAACGATTATCATGTACCGACGAGATTTATTGAAAACGCTGGCTTTCGGGGCCGTTGCCGGAGTACTTTCACGCTTTGCCGACGCCGCCGAGCCTCAACCGGTGAAACACCCGATTCGGTTGGGTGGACCGCTTTTCGTTTCGGACGCCGATCCGGAAGTTTGGGCGCAGAAGGCCGTTGAACTTCGATACCGTGCCGTGTACGCTCCGAACGTGAAGCTCGACGACAAGGACCGGATCAAGGCGGTCGTCGAGGCGGTCCAAAAGCGTGATCTGATCATTGCGGAAGTCGGTCGTTGGGTCAACCTGCTCGACGCCGATCCGGAAAAACGAACAAAAAACCTGCAAACCGTGACCGACGGGTTGGCGTTGGCGGACGAACTGGGCGCCCGTTGTTGCGTCGACATTGCGGGGAGTTTCAACAAGGAGAACTGGTCCGGTCCGCATCCGAAGAACGTGAGCGACGAATTTTTCGATCTCGCCGTGGAAAACGCACGAAAAATCATCGACGCCGTGAAGCCGAAGCGGGCGAAGTTCGCGTTCGAAATGATGGGCTGGGCGATTCCCGACACGGCGGACAATTATTTGCGGCTGATCAAGGCGATCGACCGTCCCGGTTTCGGCGTGCACATCGACGTCTGCAACATGGTGAACTCACCGGACAAATTCTGGAACAACGGTCGTTTGATCAACGAGGCGTTCGACAAGCTCGGTCCGATGGTCGTCAGCGCCC
>JAVBPI010000033.1:0-23479 GCA_031549705.1 Thermoguttaceae bacterium | reverse complement strand
AAAGCCGCCGAAGAAGCCGCTGCCAAGAAGAAAGCGGAAGACGAAGCCGCCGCGAAAAAAGCCGCCGAAGAAGCCGCTGCCAAGAAGAAAGCGGAAGACGAAGCCGCCGACAAAAAGGCCGCCGAAGAAGCCGCTGCCAAGAAGAAAGCGGAAGAAGAAGCCGCCGCGAAGAAGGCCGCCGAGGAAGCCGCTGCCAAGAAGAAAGCGGAAGAAGAAGCAGAAATCGTGAAACGCCTCCAACGGATCGACGAAATCGCTAAGGAGAGCGTCCCAAAGATTGCGGCGATGGAGAATTCGGTCGCAAAACCTGCCATCGACAAAGAGACCGTTGCGAACGAGCCGGGACCTGCGCTCCCGACTCATGGGGTTGAGAAAAAAGAATGCGATGCGGAAAAAACAAAAACCGAATCGGCTCATGAGGAACCGCAAAACGCTGCCGATCACAAAATTCCGGATGCGAAGGATCGGGAAACGGCGTCCGATTTGGCGTATGTCAGCGTGCAGAACAACCAGCGGATCAACGCCGCGTGGTTCTGCTGGGAACCGGACAAGTTCGACGATCACGACCAGAAGCTCGGCCGATTTTCCTCTCGTTGTTTCAAGGATCAGCAGGGAAAAATCATCGTCAGCACTGTTCGGAATCCGGATACCTCGGCGTATTACACCCAAGCGAAAAAAACCGGAAAGGCGTTCATCACCGAACCTTATCAGCAGCCGGAAAACGGGACCGTGATCTCGTTCACCGCTCCGATCCGATATCGAGGCAACAACATCGGCGTCTGCGGTTTCGATTGTCCGCCGTACAACTTGTCGAGTATTCTCGCTCAAGCCGTTCCGTACGGTCAGGGAAACGCTTACCTCATTTCCTCGGAAGGCTCGATCGTTGCCGCGACCGACAGCTCCTTGATCGGCAGTTTCGAGCGAAACCTCAAAATCGACACGAAAACACAACAGCAAGCCGTCCAGGAGTTTGAGTTGGGTGGGAAAAAATGGAAAGTCCTCATCGTTGCCGACACCGCGAAGCTGTTTGCCGACCTGAACAAGAACGCCGACGAACGTCAGAAAGTCGCCGACAAAATCGTGGCGGATCAAACCGCATTCGGAAAGCTCCTTGACGACTCGACGCAAAATCTCAACGAAGCCGCTGCCAAGGAAGTCGCCGGGATCCGATCTTGGGGCCGTCTTGTCGACTTCGGCGTCTTCATTTTGTCGCTCTTTGGAGCTTGGGGAATCGTCAGCGGTGTCAAGAAACAGTGGACGAATCGTGAAGCATGGTATCGGCAGATTCTCGATTCACTTCAAACACCGCTGTTCGTTCTCGATGCGCTCAAGACGCTCCTGTTCCAAAACAAGGTCGCCGAAACCCGCAAGTTGCAGTTCGTCGAAGAGCCGATCAATCGAAACCAGGCGACCACGACGACAACCGTCGACTCCGTGCCGTTCGAAATTCGAACCGCCGCGCTGACCGATCCGACGGGCCGGCGAGTCGGAACCGTCCAGTGCTTCACCGACCAGACCGAAAAGACGCGAATTCAAAACGTGTCACGGGAAATGTCCGGAATCGTTGCTCGAACACAGCACGGAGCCGCGAGTATCAACGAGATGACATCCACGCTGAAGCACGGCATCGAAGCATCGGCGTCGAGCATCGGGGAGATGTCCGAACGGATCAAACGGACCAGCGAACTGACCGAAACGAACGCCCAAAATGCGAAAGAAGCCAACCAGTTGACGAAAGACGCGGTTCATGCAGCCTCGAATGGACAGGTTCGGATGCAGAACATGGTCAAGTCGATGGACCAAATTTGCGAAATGTCGACGCAAATGCAGAAGGTGATCAAGACAATCGACGACATTGCGTTCCAAACGAACTTGCTCGCCCTGAATGCGGCGGTCGAAGCGGCCCGCGCCGGAGCACATGGAAAGGGATTCGCCGTCGTCGCCGAGGAAGTCCGCAATCTGGCGGCTCGCAGTGCCAAGGCAGCCCGTGAAACGGCATCGTTGATCGAGTCGAGCAACAAGCAGATTCAGGACGGCGCCGGCGTCGCCAACCAGACGGCCGAAGCGCTCAACGAAATCGCGAAATTGGTCGACGGCGCAACGGGATTCGTCGCGCAAATCGCCGAAACGTCCGCCGTGCAGTCCGCCAACGTCCAGGAAATTTCGCATGGACTCAACGAAGTCGAGCAGATCACGCATCAAAACCGTGAAGCGATGGAACACGCCGATACGTCGTCCCATGAACTCGCCGACGCGATCGCCAACCTGAACGCCTGCATCAAACAGGCCGGGTAGTTTCTTCAAAGAGCCGGGGATGAAGGTGGTACTCCACCGTAATCCCCGGATGAATTCGATACGCTATCCCCCGATCGTCGGCGGTTTTTCGAACTTTTCGATCGGTGGCGTCGGAATTTCCTTGACGAGCCGTTCGATGACGTCTTCGTTCGACATTCCTTCGGCTTGGGCCTGGAAATTCGTACTGATCCGGTGCCGCAACACGGGAATCGCGCAAGCCCGGATGTCGTCGATCGACACGGAAAAGCGTCCATCCATGGCGGCGAGCGCTTTTCCACCGTGAATCAAATACTGCCCGGCTCGCGGACCGGCTCCCCAATCGACGAGTTCTTGGACGAACTTCGGTGCCGAGGAATCTTTCGGTCGAGTTGCCCGAACGATGCGGGCGGCGTACTGGATGATGTATTGGCTGACCGCGACGCTTCCGACCAATTTTTGCAGGTTGACGATCAGTTTTCCGCTCAACACTTTACGGACTTCCGCTTTCTCACCGCGGGTCGTCGAAGCGAGAATCCGTTCTTCTTCCTCAAGCGTCGGATAATCGATTTTGATGTTGAACATGAATCGGTCGAGCTGTGCTTCGGGGAGCGGATAGGTTCCTTCCTGCTCGATCGGGTTTTGCGTGGCGATCACAAAAAACGGATCGGGAAGCTGATACGTCGTTTGTCCGACGGAAACTTCGCGTTCCTGCATCGCTTGGAGGAGGGCGGCCTGTGTTTTCGGCGGCGTCCGGTTGATTTCGTCGGCGAGTAGAATGTTCGTGAAGACCGGCCCCTCGACGAATCGGAAGCTGCGGCGACCGTTTTCGTCTTCGTCGAGCACGGTGGTTCCGGTGATGTCGGACGGCATCAAGTCGGGCGTGAATTGAATCCGCTTGAAGTCGATGTCGAGAATCCGCGCGATCGTGCTGACCATCAACGTCTTGGCGAGGCCGGGAACTCCTTCGAGCAGGCAGTGTCCCCGGGTGAAAATCGCGGCGAGAATCTGCTTGATCACGGGCGACTGTCCGATAATCACTTTGCCGAGTTCGTCTTGCATGAGTCGGCAATGCTGTCCGAATTCCTGCAAAACGTCGCCGAGATTGCGGCTCTTCGGGGGAACAGTCTGAGGACCGGATTGGGGCTGTGAGGGGCGTTTGTCGTCCATGGGAGGGGCTCAAAAGGTTGCGGAACGAACAGGTTTCACAAGATTATACCCGATTCCCACCCCCTTGGGAATCGCGTATAATAACATCTCCTCCCATTTAGCCGGTGCTCCGCTTCCCCGAACCTCGTTTCTCATGGACCCACCCCCGAAAAAAGAATCATCGCTCCCCGGAAAGCTCCTGCTCGTCCTCGCTGTGGTCGCGCTTGTCGGCGGCGTGGGAGCGATACTTTTGTGGGACAAAAATCGAACGCTGCCGCTGATCCTGACCGTTGATTACTACTTCAACAGTTCCGACGTTCCGTCGCTCCCGCTCGCTCCGGAAGACCAATATCTGAGCCGGGCGGTCAACGAGTTTCAACAGCATCGCCGATCGAACGAACTTCACGACATTTTGCGATACGAAAAATTCGAAACGACTCCGGAAAAATTTCCTGATCCCTCGCGGCGGTTCTCCCGATTATTGTTCATCGGGAATCAGTTTCTAGACAAGGGACAATTTCGGGAGGCGATTGCGGTCGACCGACTCCTCCAGCCGAGCTTGCAGTCGTGGGAATCGCTTCCCCAAATCCGGACGTACGGTTTCGCCGACTATACGGACGAACAAAAGAAAACAAGCGAACATTATCACCGCTTTCTGCTGCAGCGCCGGATCGTGAAGACCCGTGTCGAACAGCGCGACAGCGTCGGCTCAACGGTTACGGCGAGGGAAATCGTTTCAGTTCCGGACCGCGACCGGGTTCTGTTGGCGATCATGTCGGCGCAGGTTTACGCCGATGGAACGTCGGATTCGTTCGACAAACGGATGGACAAAGCGGAAAAAACGTTTTCGTATGTCAGCGACAACGGTCGAGAAGCGGGATTCGCGTTCCTGGCTCCTTTTTATTATCGTGACGACAAGTCAAAACCCACGACCACGGCGTCGACCGCCGCGACGCCGTTCGGAAAATTTCGAACGGAAAAGAAGAAGCCGGATCGGGCGATGCAATATCTTTACCGGATCAGGCACGACGCCGTGATCGAAGCGAACGCCGCCCGCCTTTCCGAAATCGAATCCGCTCATGATTACCTCGAAAGCCGGATTCACGATCCCTACGCCATGATGGCGTTTCTGGTGAAGGATCTCCGGCGATTCTCCCTGTACGGAAACATGGACGAAACGATGGACGAAACGTTGCAAAAATTAAACCGGACGAAAAACCTGATCGTTCCGCTACCGCTGACTTCGAAAAAAATCGACGCCCTGCTCGGTTTCGCCATGTGGTACGAGCGGATGTCCGACGTTGATATTTCCCTGCAAAGCGAAGTCGAACCGCTGTTACGCCGAATTTTAGACGACGTGAAGCATCTCCCGCCGGACGACCCGTTGAAAGTCGCCGCGAAAATCAGAGTCGGTGGACCGATCCGAAAAAACCATCGCGGCAACCCTTTCCGGAGGTATTCGCAAGAGTTCCACGACGAACTGGTTGCCGCGATCCTGAAGGACGCCGAAACCAAATACGGAAATTACTGGAAAGATAAAACAGGCACGAAATTACCGGAACAGGAAGATCGAATCACCGCCGAGATGCGTCAATGCATTAATTTCCTGCTCAAACTGGATTGCCTCGACGTCATCCCGTTGTTCGCGGCCATGGAGACGCCGCCGACGGTCAAAAAGTCGATCTACCGCCATTTCGTCGACGGAATGGACGGACGATCATCAACCGATGCGGAAATTAACGAACGAATTCTTCTTGCCGCCCTGAAAACGACGGGCAATCCGGAATATCGATTCGAAATCCTCGACGCCGTTGCGCATCATTGCGACACCAATTGGTTCGTATTCACCCGTAATCGATTTCCTTTGAACGAATATGTTTGCGCCGCCGTCGAGCTTCCCACTCCGAAAGATCGGATCGCCGCCTGCTGGAAAATTCTGAACGGATTGCGTCGTTGGCACGGTGATGCCCACATCGTTTACCAATACCGCACCATGCCGCCGATTCCTCCGGGAACCGACTCCAAAGCGTTGACGGCGACGTTGTTCGACACAGTCCGCAAAACGGTCGAAACGGAAACCGGTCACGATCCCCGTTTGCTTTCCATTTATTGTTCAGTATTGCTCTCCCCCCCGGTGACAGGCCCGGACCGGAATTGGCTCGACCAGTGTTTCACGCAACTGCTGGAGCAGGACATACCGGTCGGAAGCGAACCGATCAAAGACTTCAACGCCCTGTGCCGCTTGTTCGACCGTTACGATAAAGAATATCCGAAAGACATCGGCATCGAACGAAAACAGCTCCGCATCGATCGACTCGAACGGCTGCTGCGAACGTTTCCGAACGCTTCCGTTCACGATAAGGTGAATGCTTACCGTCAACTCATCCGTCGTTGCAAGTCGTATGGCGTCACGGATCGCTTCGAACGCTACGCCGCCGAACTGAGCCGTTTGGAATGACCTCACTGCCCCATTTAGCCGGTACTCCGCGTCCCCGAATTTTATTTGAAAAATGTCCGAAACACGAACACTCCCCGGTCTGATTGATCTCCAGGTCAACGGCTTCGGCGGCATCGACTTCAACGATGTTTCGCTGACCACCGAACAGGTCGCTGAGGCGTGCAGGTTCCTGGCCGCCGAATACGTCACGGGATTCCTCCCGACCGTCATCACGAACGGCCCGAAGCAAACGGAAACGCTGCTTCGGGTGATCGCTGACACCGAGTCGAATTCCGGCGCGAAAATTCTCGGCATCCATTTGGAAGGCCCGTTCATTTCGCCGCTCGACGGAGCACGCGGAGCGCATCCCAAGGAGCATGTCCGGCCGCCGGACATCGAGTTATTGAAACGTTTTCAACACGTCGCCGACGGCAAAATCCGATTGCTGACCCTCTCGCCGGAATGGGAGGGCTCCGCGAAGCTCATCGAATATTGTCGCAACGAAAACATTCTCGTTGCGATCGGGCACACCCAGGCAACCGACGTGCAGATTCGGGAGGCGATTGCCGCCGGGGCGACGCTGTCGACGCATCTCGGCAACGGATTGCCGCCGACGATTCCGCGTCACGGAAATCCCGTTTGGTCGCAACTTGCCGACGATCGTCTTTGGGCCAGCGTCATCGGCGACGGATTCCACCTCCCGCGTCCGGTCTTCGACGTGATCCGAAAGGTCAAAGGAAAAAACGTGTTCCTCGTCAGTGATTGTACGAAATTTGCCGGAATGGAACCGGGGCAATATCGTACACCGATCGGCGGCGAAGTCGTGCTCGCGCCGGAGGGGAGGCTTCATTTGGCCTCGGATGAACGGATTCTCGCCGGTTCCGCGTTTTCGTTACGTCGAATGGTCGAAACACTGGCAGCCTGCGGCTGGACGACTTTCGATGAAGCATGGGCTCTCGCCTCCGACGCCCCCCGCCGCTTCCTCGGCATCGACGCCATCGATACCGTTACACTAACAATGAGCCGGGGATGAAGGCGGTACCCCGCCGTAATCCCCGGACGAACCATGCAATTCGACGACACGATCATCGCCCAGGCATCGGCACACGGCGCCGCCGCGCGGGGGATTTTGCGCATCAGCGGCCCCGGATCCGTTCGTTCCCTGCAAGATGTTTTCGAACCGAAAATCCAAGATTGCCTGGAATGCCTCGTCGTCCATGGTCGTTTACACCCATGGAATGATTCGACTTTCGTCGATGCAACGATTTTTTATTGGCCGAAGGGACATGGATACACCGGCGAAGAATCCCTTGAGATCCATACGGTCGGCTCGCAGCCGATCCTTGACGCGATTCATGCAACGCTAATTAGCGATAAAAAGATTCGCTTGGCGAAGCCGGGCGAGTTCACCATGCGCGCTTTTCTCGCGGGCCGCCTTGATTTGACGCAGGCGGAAGCGGTCCTCGGCGTGATCGACGCCAAGAGCGACGAAGCTTTGGAAACCGCGCTCGACCAATTGGCCGGCGGTGTCGGCAATGCGATGCGACGACTTCGCCGTGAACTGCTCGACGTCCTCGCCCATCTCGAAGCCGGATTCGACTTTTCGGACGAAGATATTGAATTTGTTTCAATAAACGAGCTTCGCCGGCAACTCGAAACGGCGTTAAGTGACACGAAAACCATCTCACACAGGATGAAAAACCGCAGGCTTCACACGGAAAAACCGCGGATCGTCCTGTTCGGTCCGCCGAACGTCGGAAAAACGACACTCTTCAATCGACTGCTCGGCTCCGATCGGGGAATCGTCTCACCGGTTCCCGGAACGACTCGGGACTATATTGAAGCCGAATGGACTATTAACGCAACAAATAACAGGGAGCCCGGAAGCCGGCTCGCCTGTACCCTGGTCGACACGGCGGGGATCGACGAAATATTGGATGCTTCTCCGGACGTCATGGCACAGCATCTTGCACGCGAAGTGCTTGCAGATGCCGACCTGATCGTTTTTTGTGTCGAAAAAGAAGGCGGGTTGACCCGCGAAGAGGAGCGATTCGTCGAAGCGAACGCCGGTCGCCTGGTTCTTTATCGTACGAAGAAAACGAACGACGTCGAAAATTTACGTCGCGAAATCGTCGATCACCTCCGCCGGAAATTCTCCTCCTGCGACGTCGTCGAGACGACCGCCGTCCGTTGTCGTGACTCCTTGGAACGGGCGGTACAATCCCTCGAAACCGGCTTGGGTTTGCTTGACCCCGTTTCGGACGAATCGCTTGTCGCCGCCGAAATCCGCGTCGCCTTGAACGCTTTGGGCGAGATCGTCGGCGAAGTCCATACCGACGATTTGCTCGACGCGATTTTCAGCCGTTTTTGTATCGGTAAATAGCCGGGTCACAAAGGATCGCATTTTCAAACGCATGCGTTTTAGCAGCGAGTCCCTTCAACATAAAACAATTTCAATGAATAAAAACCGCTTGGCCGAAATATTGCAACAATTACCTTCGAAGTCGATCGCGGTGGTCGGCGACTATTTTTTGGATCGATATTGGGAGATCGACGACTCGTTGACGGAGCCGTCGGTTGAAACCGCTCTGGATGCTTATCAAATCACCGGAAAGCGGCACAGCCCCGGCGCGGCGGGAACCGTCGTGAACAATTTGAAAGCGCTCGGCGTCGGCAACCTGATCGCCGTCGGATTTACCGGTGTCGACGGCGAAGGATTCGAGCTCCGACAGGCGTTGACGCAGCTTGCCGTCGACCAAGGCTTTCTCTTCGCTGTTCCGGAACGGCACACGCCGACTTACACGAAGCCGATGGTCGGCGACCGCGAGCTGAACCGTTTCGATATCAAGAACCACAAACCGCTGCCAAGTTGGATCGAGTACCAAATCGAACAAGCGATCGAATCCGTTGCGTATAAAGTCGACGCCGTGATCGTGATGGACCAGGTGACGCAACGAAATTGCGGCGTCGTTACGGATCGGGTGCGTGCAAAAATCGGCGACATCGGTCGCAAGCGAACCCCGTCGATCATCTATGCCGATTCGCGGCAATGGATCTACGAGTACGCCGACGTGCTGATCAAATGCAACCATTACGAAGCGGTTGCCGCGTTCCACCCCGAATACGACCGTTTGATCGGTACGAAAATGGTCGACGAACCGGACGAAGCGATGATCATCGAATCCGGACGAAAAATGTCGAAGCGAACCCGGCGTCCCGTTTTCGTGACAATGGGAGCGAAAGGACAATACGTCATCGACGGAACAAAGAGCGTCGATTTGGTCCCCGCCGTGAAGGTCGAAGGGCCTCTCGACATTTGCGGTGCGGGAGATGCGACGACATCGGGAACCGTCGCATCGCTCTGCTGCGGAGCAACCCTTGCGGAAGCCGCCGCCGTCGGGAATCGCGTTGCATCGATTACGATACGAAAATTAGGGACGACGGGAACCGCGACTCCCGCCGAACTCCTTGCTTCGTTTTCCTGAACTCAGGACGGATATTCGTACGTCTTTCCTGGGTAATATAATTTGTAACGTCCTTGGTCATTGGGAAGCGTCGGCGGCGTGGCATCCCAATCGTACGAAGGGAGCGTGTACGACTCCTCCGAGTTGAGCATCTCGTCCCAGGCGATCCGCGTTCCCTTCGTACAGGCTTTCCAACCGAGGAGGCAAGCGAGGGTCGCCTTCACCATGTAATCGCCGTTGTTGACGTAAGTCGCGCCGCCGCTTCGGATTGCATCGTAAAGCGCTTTGTGTTCCATTTGCGTTGCGACTTCGGTCGCTTTCGGCGATTCGTACGGAGCGTCGCCGAAAATCTGTCCTTTGCTTCCGACGTTGCCAAGAAGCGCACGCCCTTTCGAGCCGTGAATGATGCTCTCCGCGCAACTATAACAACCGGGGATCTGCCGCGAAAAAGCGTACAGAGCCCGGCCGTCGGCATATTCGTACACGACGCCCATCGAGTCGTAAATGTCGCCGCTCTCCGGTTGCCTGGCACGGACGAATTGCGAGCCGACACCGTAAGCGGCAACCGGAGTAATATCGTCACCAATACACCACATGGCGACATCGACCTGGTGGATCGACACGTCGTTCATGAACCCGGCTGCCATCCAATCGAAGTTGACCCAGTTGCGCATCTGGTACTTCAGCTCGGAATCTCCTTCCATGCGGGGACGGGTCCAAAGCGGGCCGCCCATCCGGTTCGCCTGGGCCGTGATCACGTTGCCGATTGCGCCGTCGTGGACCCGTTTGACGATGTCCTGAACCCGTGACGAGTATCGGTTGACCAGCCCCGAAACGAGATTGAGCTTTTTCTCCCGTGCAATTTTGCACGATTCGATCACGCTGCGAATTCCGGGGCCGTCGACGGCGACCGGTTTCTCGCAAAAAACGTGTTTTCCCGCCTCGATCGCTGCGCGGAGCGTCATCGGGCGAAAATGCTGCGGCGTGCAGAGGAGTGCAACATCACATGCTTCGATTACCGGCTTGTAGCAGTCAAACCCGGAAAATATTTGTTCCGGTTTTAGAGCGGCTCGTTCACCGAAGCGGTCCTGGAGCGTCTTGGCAGCTCCTTGGGCTTTTTCCGGAAAAAGATCGCCGACTGCGCACAGAACGACGTTCGGATCGATCGAGAGTGCATCGACGACCGCTCCGCAACCGCGGCCGCCGCATCCGACCAATCCGATTTTAAGTTGCGAATTTTCGGCGGCATGCACTCGACGGGGTGATACCTGTATCGAAAAAGCGACCGCGGCTCCACCGAGGACGGCACTACGTTTCAAAAAATCACGACGCGATTGTTTTTGTGGCATAAAATTTCCTTTCATGGTTGTTGTGCCAAGTGATTCAGCAGTTCCAAGGCGGTTTCCTTGATTTTTGGTTCCGCGTCGGTTTCGAGGCAACTCGTCGGCGTCCGCCAAGTGTTGTATCCGCCGAGGGCGTGTTGCTCCGGCGGCGGAACGTAACCGAAATACCCGTTCGCCAAACCGATATTGAACGTCGGCCGGAACGGGCTGCGGGCCTTGATTTCCAGTCCGGTGATTCCGTACACTTCGGCGGGAAGGGCCGTGATGCCGAGTTCGCCGATCCGGATCGCCTGGATCGGAATTTCGGACGTTTTCGGCCAATCAGCCATGCGCACGGTACCGAATGCGTAGACGTCGGGAACCGTTTTCGCTTTTCCGTCCGGTAACCGAGCAATGTGGTCCTTCGCGGCACGGACTTCATCCGGTGTCGGAACCCGGTTATTGATCGTGATGCGTTTTTCGATCATTCCGAGCGGCACGGTATCGAAATACTCGATGTTCGGCCAGACGGCAAAGGCCGCATCGGCGGTTTCCTTTCCGACGGAACGGTGGTCGAATTTTCGTTGCGAGTTCAAAAAATCAATGCAGTTCGCGTCACCGCTGGTTCCGTTCGACATGATCCCGACGAACCCGTCGGTCATTTTATCGTTACCGGAATGTTCGGAGATTTTATTGCGAATTTCATCCGCGAAAACGGCGAAGTAATCGCCGGAAAGAACGTTGCGTCCGACTCCCGCATAATGCGTCGAGTAGTTTGCGAACAGGGCAAGCGGCTTGTCGTCGATCGTAAGGACCGATAACACGGAGACCGCCGTGTCGACAGGTCCGGTGCGCGCAATTTTGTTCGGATTCGCATGTCCGGGGTTCATCTGGGCTCGGTCGTTCGATTTGCCGCTGAACGGATTGGTCGTTGCCATTCCCTTTTTCATCAGAAAACGACGGCAATAGACGTTGTTCCGATCGTCGCCGACCGCCCACCCGACCTTGGCGGGAACAAGATTGTTTTTCGCAACGACAACGGATTCGACGATTTTGTCCGGAAACTCATTCACGTAATTGCCGTCGTCCGGCGTTCCCAGCGCGGCGTGCAGCGACGGAGCGGAATGGCAATGGGTCGCGGAAATCATGATCCGGTCCGCGGGAATTCCCGTGCGCTCCGTGATCCGACGTTTGGTGTTGTCGACCAGTGCCAACGGTATCAGGCAGGAATCGACGACGACAAGAACGACATGTTCCTTGCCGTCGTGCAGAATCAGGCAGCGTGCATGCAATGGATCGAGAACCTTGTCTGCCGTCGCGGGAAAGAAGTTGCCGTTGACGATGACCGGCAATTTCGTCGGCGTGATGTCGATGCATGATGCGCCGGCTTTGAGTGTTCGCTGTTCTTCACAAATTGCCGTGACGCAAAACGAAAGAACGACGAGCAGTAACGGGACGCGGGGCGATGTTCGAAGCATATTGTCCTCCGATGAGGTTAGTCGGTTTCGACGACGACACGAAAGCCGACGTCGAAAACCTGTTGTTCGGGGCGGTAATACTGGCGAAACCCGACTTGTGCGCGTTTGGGGACGTCGTACCAAGAGCCGCCGCAAACGGTTTTGCGGGATTTTCCGTCACGGGTCCATTCGGCGACGTTGCCGTGCATATCGTACAAACCCCATGAATTCGGACGATAACTACCGACCGGGGCGGAAACACGGCTGCGGTCATTGAAACGGGAGTCCGCGGGACGCCAATCGGGAAGGGTGTCACGGCGACCGGTCCAGCCGAACGGATCGATCCGCCCGTTGCTGATGTCCGAAAGGTTCGCAAACGGCGAAAAGTCCGTATCTATGTTTCCGTACCAAAACGGTGTGTCGGCTCCCGCCCGGCAAGCGTGCTCCCATTGGGCGACGGTCGGCAACGTAACTTTTCGTCCCGATTTTTTCGAGAGCCGATCGCAGAATTCCATGGCTCGGTTCCATGAGACACGGACGACCGGCTGTTTCGGCATTGAAAGCGTCCAGCCGCGTTCGCCGGGGCTGAATTGCATGAAGTCGGCGTGTTCAATGCGGCTGTCGTGCTCCGGATCGAATGTCGCGAACTGCTCATTCGTAATTTCCGTAACGCCCATGAAAAACGTCTTGCCGTTCAAAGCCGGGACCGGGACGAGATCGATCGAAATCGCTTCGTCGAGTAAAATGCCGACTTCGTCATCCCCGCGCAAGCGGAGACCTGGAGTTTCAGCCTCTGTTGTTGCTTGCAATGGCATCGCCGATGGATTGGATGTCGACGATGCAATCGGGAAAGAATGTGTGCTCTCCTGGTTCCCGCCTGTGCGGGAATGACGGAATGATGCTTTTTCCCCCAAGACCGCAACAGGATACTCGACGTTCGGATCGTCATCGAGGAGCGTATCGACTTTGGCGTAGCGACGCCGCATATCGTGGCGCCGTTCGAATTGCTTCTTCACGCGGTTCGGATCGTCGTTCATAATAATGTCACGCCAATTCCCGTGAAACGGGGCGTTCAGGTCGATCCATGTGACGAGCCGGTCCCACGATTCGTCGTCGAGCTTGACGCCGTAGTGATCCCCTTGCAAAAGCTGCACGAGACGGCTGGTGTCGGCGTGATACTCCCACGGCAGGCAGACACGCATGTCCCCTTCCTTCGTCGGCGTTCGAACGAAACGGCGAAGTTCGTAATATGACTGCGAGAATCGCGACTTGACGTTAATGTAATTGTTATTCTTCTGGAGCGGAGCCGGCGGCGTGTCCTGTAGCGAGGCGGCTCCGCGAGTGTTGCCGTCCTGATGACATTCCGTGCAATATTTGTCGAGAACCGGTTGGATTTCGCGAACGAACGAAAATCCCCTGCGGGGACCGTACCACGGCGTCGGTTCGGACGGTTCCGATTCGGCGGCTTTCGATTTCATCGGCGGCGGAATCGTGTTTTGGTTTTCGTGACACCCGACGCATGAAACGACTTCGCCCGGCATCGCGGTGATCCAGCTTCGCATGATTTGTACGGCTTTTCCTTCTTCATCGAGCGGCTGGATCGCGAAAGGCAGATACGCCGGAACCTTGAATGCGGCGGAACCGTCTTCCTGTACGGTAACAGTGCCGAGAACTTGTCGGGGATCCCAGGGACCGTCCATGCCGACGCTGTAAGGTTCGGCGCCCATTTCCTGGTACGCGAATTGATACCCGACGATCCGGAGCGATTTTACGGTTCCCCGCGGAACGCCGCGAAGTCCTTCTCCCTGGTAAATGTTCGCAATGAACACGTCGGCGTCTTTTCGTAACGGATCGATTCGATCGGGGATCGCCGGCGGCCGAGGTGTTTTTCGGACGGGAATCGGCTCAAACATCGCAAAGCCCGGCTCCTCGTGAAGGAGAACCATGTTGTCGAATGTGTCGACAAGGTAGACTCCCCACGGTTTGTCCGCCGCCGGTTTCGCGGAGACGAGGAAGTAATTTTCGTTCAACGGGAACGGATGCAGAAACTTCGGCCAGGTTTGAGCGATCGGAAGATCAAGCATCACGGGTTCGACGCTGCGATTCCGTCCAGGAATTCGTTGGATCGCTCCGTCGGCTTCACGGCGTCCCCTGGCGGGATCGAATACGACAAGATCACCCATGCGCGGCAACTCGTGGTGTCCGCCGACGATGGCGACGAATTTCGTCGGATGGTTCGGAATCGGTTTGGCGAAGAACATCGAGCCGGGCCAATAGGAGCCGCTACCGTAATACTCGGACTGATTCGTGCCGTCGGGATTCGCATGGAAAAGAATCCGGGAAAAAGCGTGCGGTATATCCGTGTACTCCCAGCGAAGGTAGAGCAGGCGACCGTTGGCAAGCAACGTCGGACACCAGTCCTGGTCCTGTTCGTACGTTAATTGACGGATGTCGCCGTCGTTTTCGAGACGGTAAAGATTGCAGGTGTGCGCCGAGCCGTTGACACAGGGAACCCCCGCGAAACACGCCGTCGAACAGAACACGATTCGATCGTCGGGAAGGTAGCATGCGTCGAAACAGTCGACATCGTCGTCGGGAATCAGCGGTACTTCACGCAGGCCGCCGCCGTCGAGATTCTGTTCGAAAACCCGCCAACGGTTCTTTTCGTCGACGGTCGAAACAAGGATGCGTTGCGCATCGAAATGGAGTTCGACATCGCCGACGAACCGATCGTCTTTCGGTACAAAAATGCTTGTGAGTTTTCCGGGAGAGTCCTTTAACGCCGGGGTTTTCCACCCGGAAAGGAGGACGATTCGGTTGTCGTAACCTTTTTTCGGCAGGCTGGAGTTCGCCGTGTAATTCAAGGGAAGGCCGAGTTGCCTTTCGCCGCGTCGGACCATGAGAATTCGTTCAAAATCAAGCAGCGGGCTTGCGAGCAGCGCTTCGCGGCGGAGCGATTCCAGAGTTGCGAGGTCTTTCTTTTCCTTCACGACGGCAAGCCGGGCCAGGTAGTCGTTTGCGTTCGGATATTTTGCACCGAATGCCTCCGAAAGATTTCGAATCGAAAGATCCAAGGCATGAACAACGTCGTCGAACTCCGACTTGATCGGAGCCGGTTCAACCAGGGAACCGTCGAGATAGCGGAATGCATTCGATATAAACGCTTCGAGATTCTTTCGGTGCCCTTGAGGAGCTTTGTCGTAAAGACGTCCGATTTGCATCGGAATCGCAAGGATCTTTCCTTTTTCGAGCGAATATTCGAGGAACGGGGTTGCCGGGCCGCCTGGATTTCGTGCAAGAAGTTTTCCCTTTGGTGCCGTGAAATCATCGAACGACGGAAAAGCGGCGTTGGAGAACCAGAGAACGCCCCTCTCGAAATCGAGTCCGGTAAACACCGGATGCGACGGTTCCACGGGAACGAGACCGAGTTGAGCCCGATCGTTGCCGAACGTGATCGGTTTTTTCTGAACGGCATCGACTTGCATGTCGCCAAGCAACTCGACCGCCCCGCCGGTCAACAGAACGCCGCTTCCCGTGACAAGACGATCCCGGAGAGTTTGAACGAAAGGTTTCAAGCGGAGCCGGGATTTCGTGTCAAGAATATCGCCGTGATGGATCCAAAGCGTCGAATAGTCCCCTGCGGCAACGGACTTACCGCACCGGTTGAAAAAACCGCCGTCGGGGCTTGGATGGAGGACCGCCGCTTGAAAAAGCCGACCGGCAATTTCCTCGACGTATTGCGACTCGCCGCTCATGACCGTGTTCGGCGGCTCGTCGAGGAGAATCGCCGTGTCCGCAAAACAATAATGGACACCAATTGTCAGCGACACCAAAAATCGCACGATGTTTTTCATCATGTTCCTCCTGGGTAAACACCGGAACCTTCGGTTCACGGGCTAGACCGGCTACGAATAGAAAACACGTTTCGCTTTTCCCTCTTGTCGCGGTAATTCGCCGGGCTTGAAGACGTCTCCCTTCGGTGAGAATCCGAGCCGTTCTTTCAAGTGTTTTTCAATCGTATATCCCGTAACACCTTCCTCGGCTTCGACGTTGATGCGAACGTCACGAACGCCGTCGATCTCTTCGATAATGATTTGGTAGTGTGGAAGAACGCCGGGGATTTCCAACAGCGCATGCTCGATTTGTTTGGGGAAAAAGTTGACTCCTTTGACGATCAGCATGTCGTCCGTGCGGCCCAGGATCGGTGAAATCCGGAGGTGGGTACGACCACAGGAGCACGTTTTTCGTGATATGATTTTTGTCAGGTCGCCCGTGCGGAAACGGATCACGGGAATCGCCCGGCGTGTCAATGATGTTACGGTAAGTTCGCCGAGTTCGCCGTCGGAACACGGATTGTTCGTTCCCGGTTCGAGGATCTCGAGAACGTAATGGTCCTCCCAGACGTGCAAACCGTCGTGAGCGGAACAATCCATTCCCAGCGTTCCGACGCCGCCGGTTTCCGTCATGCCGTAAATGTCGAATACCGTGATCCCGAGCTCTTTTTCGATGCGGGTTCGCATTTCGGTCGAAAACGTTTCCGCACCGAAAACGCCGATTTTCAAATCGGGCAGGTCGATCTTTTTTTCCCGCATGACTTCGAGAATTCGTAACGCATACGACACGACGCCGCCGAGGATTTTCGTTTTGAAATCACGAGCCAGCGTGACTTGGCGTTCCGTGTTACCGGAACCGGTCGGGATCGCGAACAAGTCCGCCGCGCGAGCCCCGTGGTACATCCCGAAGCCGCCGTTGAACAGCCCGAACGAGGGGGTCACTTGAACGACGTCGCCGACTTGCGCGCCCGCCATCACATAACATCGGGCCATGCATTGGGACCATTGATCGAGGTCCGACTGCGTGTACGGCATCACGATCGGCGTCCCGGTCGAACCGCTCGACATGTGCATCTCGCGAATTTCCGTTTTGTCGACGGTACACATTCCGAGCGGATATGTTTGACGAAAATCTTCCTTGCTCATCGTCGGCAGGAGTCGCAGGTCGTCGAGTCCGCGGAAGTCGGCGACGTTTTTCAAGCCGGCCGTCGCGAATTTATCGGCCCAATAATTATTCCCGGCGCAACGGCGGACGGTTTCAGCGAGAAGGCGGTTTTGGTGATTTCGCAACGAATCGACGGACATCGTTTCGGCGTTCGGATCGAAAAATCGTCTCATAAATAACGGGTCGGGACCTGCGTCCCGACTTATTCTAAAAGTTTCTTCAATTGTTGATTTTTTTCGTCTTGCGTTTCTTTACGAATCTGTTGCTGTTGCTTGATGATCGTCCGAAGGAGTTCGATCGCTTCGTTGAAACTTTCCATGGAAACCATGCTGTCCCGGATGGTCCGCATTCGTTCAAGAATCCGGTCGAACTTGTCGATCGCAACCCGCCTTTGTTCCGTCGCCTGGGTGCGAGTCGGTTTGTCGTGAGCTTCCAAAGTCGAGTTAAGCAGTTCGAGCAACCGATCCGCATCGGGAAACTCGGCGTCGATCAGCGATTGCATCGGTCCGACGATTCCCTTGTCGATCCGTTGTTCGATTTCGTCCGTAAATATCCGGTTGTTGACCATTTCCTTGCGGATCGACTGAAACGACTCGACGATCGTTCGAAGTTCATAGACTTCCTTCTGCGTGTCTCGGAGGGTTCGGGAGATTGCGTACATTCCGGCGTCGGCTTGCTCCTTCGGGATCGTTTCGAGGAGTTGCTTCCGTTTCGCTTCTCGTTCCTCTTCTCGTTTTTTCTCTTCCTCGTCGCTCGGTTTTTCGCTGCTTTTCAACGACGCTTCCACGGCGTCGATCTGCTCTTTTGTTGCCGCCGGAGAGAATTCGTCGAGAATCTGTTTCGTTTTTTCAACCTCGCCGATCAGCACCTCGAATCGTTGCCGTAACGTAATTTCACGAATTTCGAGCAGCCCCTTCAGCCGTTCGGCGGAGACGACTTCGAGTTGCCAGCGAGGTCCGACGCCTGTTTGAACCGTTGCCGCTTCTTCCGTTGTCGAAGCGGACGAATCGGTTTCGCCGGGCTCGGGCTTGTCGGTTTCAGGTTTGCCGAGATTGAACTTGTCCGTCGCTTCGACGTGCAAGGCGAGCTTGTCGCCGGGTTCCGCCGGACGATCCGCCATGGAAAACGTCGCTTCAAGAGGAAAGAGCGTTTGGAATTCACCGATACCGGCAATCGGAACGGTTCTTTTTACTTCGGGGTTCGCCGTTTCCGTCGCGGAATTTATTTCCGCCTTGGAATTCTCTTCCATTTCGGCGTCGTCCTGTTTGTCGGTCGACTCTTTTTTCGCGTGTTCGATATCGAAACGAAAAAGCGCCGAGGCGAGGCCGTTGTCGTCGGTGATTTCGCCGACGACCGGCAACACGGCGACCGGCGTGATCGCGGCTCCGATGCCGTCGAGCCTGGCCGTGACCGAAGGGGGCTCGTCCTTGATCACGCTGAAATCGAAACGTAACGGCTGTCGGTTTCGAAGCCCGTCGACGTCCTCCAAAGTGAACTCGACCAGTCGGTCGCTCCGAACCAACTCCATCGGGAAAGAAAAGGTTTGCGGCGAATCGAGAGGGAGTGCAACCGACTCCGCTCCGCTGACCGTTGCACGAACGGCGGCGAGCGGTTTGCTCGACGTCGCCGTTATCGTAACGCTTGTTCCGTCGGGGATCGCGATACGCCCCGACGGCGAAACGGTCCGGTCCTCCCGCTGCATATATTCCGGGAACCGTTGGCGAATCCTGACGTCGACAAGCGTCGGAGGCGGAACGACTTCAACGAGAAGTCCGTCGATGGTCGAGTCGGCCGCCGAGACGGAAATCGGCAGCGTTTCGAGCATTTCGGCGAACGCGTACGAAAATACTCGCCAGTCGGTTCCGTTGATCGTGTCCGTGCGGAACTGGTCAAGCAATAACGTTCGAAAACCACTTTTTCGGGAGCCGACGCGCAATCGCACCGTTTCCGGAACGAGCGGCATGTCGGTACCGGCGCGGACTGAAAGCGTGAACGAGTCGCCGCGTCCGATTTTGGCGTAACCGTTTTCGGAGAACCCGTCGACGACGATTCGGGAACGACGCGGCCAGTCTCGTTCGGAAAGGAGAATGTTCCGCGAAAACCAAATCCTGGCGGTCTCTTCGAACGCCGAACAAAGCCCCGCCGCTCCGCCGGTCAACAGGAGGGCCAGGAACACGCGGCCTG
Organism: Thermoguttaceae bacterium; assembly: GCA_031549705.1. GTDB lineage: Bacteria > Planctomycetota > Planctomycetia > Pirellulales > Thermoguttaceae > WRKP01. The sequence continues at coordinate 4,197 of JAVBPI010000033.1, read as the reverse complement.
CCAACCGACCGTAACGAAAAAACCTGCCGACATTGATTTTTTGAACGGTTTCCGTGGCGTGTTCGGTCGTTCGCTCAAGAAAAAGGGGATCGACTTCACCTTCACGCGGCTTTTCGTGCTCGAATTCGACGGAAGTGATGAGCGACTCATTCAACGACGGAACGAACCGTTCGAAGACCATCGCCAACTGGTCGTCGCGAATCTCGGCGAACACACGGCGGCCGATTCGGAGCCAGAAAACGTACACCGCGACGGCAACCATTCCGAGCAGCAGGAAGAACCGGATCAGTCGGGACGGCTCGAAAAAACGGTCGACGACGAAATCGACACCGAGCATCACCAACAGGGCGATAATAAGCGTTACGGCTCCGTCGACGGCGACGTATCGTCGCAGCTTTCGTTCGAGCAACCGGATTTGCCTGCCGATGGTTGTTGCCGGATTCATCGTTTATCGGGGGGAAGGTCGGGACCGAAGATCCCGGCTCGTTTTTTAATCGTCACGGGAATTTCCAGAGGCGGACGACCTTGTCGCGGCTGGCGGTTGCGATCGTTTTGCCGTCGGCGGCAAAAGCGACGCCGAGCACCGATTGCATGCCGTCCCCTTTCACACGGAGAATCTCTTCGCCGCTCTTAATGTCCCAAACCCGGGCAAGGAAGTCGCCGCTCCCGGCGAGGATCTGCCGACCGTCCGGCGAAAATTGGACCGAATAGATCGGCTGTTTGATCGTCTTCCATGTACACAAAAGCTGGTTCCCCGTTTTCGTTTCCCAGAGGCGCACCGTCGTGTCCATGCTGCCGGAAAGGATCATCTTATTGTTCGGCGAAATCGCCACGGAAAGCACCGAGCCGAGATGCCCCTCGTCGGTCGACTTGCCGCCGTACTCGCTGATCCATTTCGCGGAATCGGCGTCGAACAAACGCACCGTCATGTCACGGCTTCCCGTGACGATCAACTTTCCGTCCTTCGAATAGACGATCGCCATGATCGTGCTTTTGTGCGCCCGTTTCATGCCGGTCGGTTTGCCGGTCTTCAAGTCCCAACGGGTGAACGTGCAATCCCGGCTTCCCGAGACGGCAACGTCACCGCTCGGATGGACCGCGACGCATTTCACTTCGTCGAGGTGCTCCGCGAGTTTGAAGATTTCCTTGCCGTTTTCGGCGTCCCAGACACGGACCGTTTTGTCGTCGCTTGCCGTTAGGACCCGTTTACCGTCGGGGGTGAAAACCGCTTGATTGACCCGGTCGGTGTGCCCCTTAAAGAGCTGAACCTCTTTGCCGTTGTCGATATTCCAGATACGAGCCGTGTTATCGCCGCCGGGACCGCCGCCGGCCGTCAACAGGAACTTGCCGTCCGGGGAGAAAGCGACCGAATTAACCGGACTGCCGCTCCCCTCAAACCGTTTGAGAAGCGTTGCCCGGGGCGTTTTGACGTATTCCTCCGCCTTCGGATCTTCCGTGGCTTCGGTTTCCGCCTTGGCTTGCTCGGCTTCGGCTTTCTTTTCGGCGGCTTTATCGGTAGCCGCTTTATCGACGTCCGCTTCCTGCGCGGCAGCGGTGAAGCAGAAAGCAGCCCATGCGATGAGGCAAACGATTGTCGATTTTGCGTAATTCATTGTGAGATAAACACAGCCCCGACCGAGAGGGGGGGGTTGAGCGGGCCCCTCTCTATCGGTCGGGCCAATGTTTCGTTTCAACAAAGTTAAAAAATGACGGTGGACTGGGCGACGCGGTCTTCAAGGTTCGGTCGGAAAATCGTCAAAATCATGAGCGGCAGATACCACGCAAAATAAAGTCCTCCTTGGTGGAGTTGCCAAAACTGAACGATAAGCATCAGGAAGGTTGAGCAGCTCAGGAGCGTTCCGAAGTGTTTATGGGAGGGCCAAATCATCATCCCGAAGGCGAAGACGGAGAAAATCGCCATGACAGGAATCCGATAGATATTGTCAAAAAATTCCCACAAACCTTCCGGTCGCGGCTGAGAAAAGATGTACAAGGAACTTTTGCCGAACAAATGACCGAGTTGGCTTCCGTAATTACCGAGCGAAGTGGGAGAAAAAACGAGCAGGAGCGAAAAAACGGCGACGGCGAGAGCGGCACCGCTGAAAAACCGGATCCATCCTCGTTTCCAGTAAAAGCTGCACCAAAGCGGTACAAGGAAGATCGGATAAAAGACCAGTGCCGCAGCGGTTCCGATGCCGATTCCGGCAATGAGTGGCCGGCGATACAATGCCACGGACCAGAGGATCAACGCCGCCGGGATCAGGTGATCGAGGCGTCCAACCATTTGGTTGACGTAAGGATGGAGGAGATAAAGCGTTGCGCAGGCAACGCCCGTTCGAATGTTCCCGAAATGGCAATGTCCGATATAAACCAAGGCGAAAACGATCAGCAGGTGTCCCAGCATGGCGATGCCAATTGCCGCGAAAAGCAACTCGAAATCGGGCGAATGCCGGGGCGAAGCGTCAATGGATGGTTGTTCCGGAGCAGGTGAAGGAGGGATTTCCTGCGAAAGGAGTTGCGGCGTCGGCAATGAAACCACCACTTCGTCCTTTTTTTCCGGCGCGACGGGTTGCTCCAAGGGGGCGTCGAGAATCTCTTCCTGAATTTTCGGCGAAGGAAGAATCAAGAGATTGGTCCGTTCCGCCAAGGCGAGAAACGGAAGAAACCCCGGGGGGACATTTTTCAATTCCGATTCGGGAAACGTCATCGTCTCCGGGTTCATCCCGATCTTTTGCTGCATATGCCGAGTCGTTAAAATCTGCTCCAAGCGGACCGTTCGCACGGTGTCGGGCTGGTCGCCGCGATTGATAATCAACGCCGCGAAAACGAAAAGCACCAGAAAGAAGCAGGAGAACATCAATCCGCCGGGGGTCAGATTCGGCTCCAAAAGCGGGCGTCGAACCATCACGGTATCGAAAAGCAGGCGAATTGCCATGAGAAACCCGACGATGAAGAGCCAAGAGTATCCGATGAAATCGTCGTGCATCGCCAAAAGAGTCAGGCCCGGCGTCAGCAAAATCAACCCGATCAGGTCGAGATTCCGGACGCTCCAAAAACGGCTGAACTTGAAAAACATCGCCAATATGATGAGCGTCGACACGAAAAACCATGTCGTCGGAAGCATTTCATATTGAAAAGGTGATGTTGGCATACAGGAATGGCGAACGAATTTGAACGTCAAAAGGCACAAAAAGGAGCGGCGTTTGGTGGAAAAAACCAAGCAACTCAGACGAATATCAATTTACCCAAGTTAAATTTATACCGGATTTCTATTTTTCGCAAGAGTTTACGCAATTTTTTTTCCAACGCATATCAGCCGGATGTGGAGGGTATTCCCGTAGCGCCCGGTTTGTTTTCCACTTTAAACGAAAAAACCGGGCGCTCTCGCCGCCGTATTGATTTTTCGACCTGCCTCGCTTCCGGCTACTATAATAGCGCCCCCCTTTCTCTTCCGGTCGGCGCGGCTATAATGTTGCCGTCCGCTTGTACCGGCGGGACTCAGATATTGTTGACTCAAACAGAAAACATTACCATGCCCAAGCAGAAAACGCACAAGGGAATCCAAAAACGATTCCGGGTGACGGCAACCGGCAAAGTGAAGCATCGGCACAGTGGGACGAGCCATTTGGCGTACCGTCTGACAAAAAAGCAGCGCCGACACCTTCGCGGAACGACCGTCGCCGCCACCGTTGAAACGGCCAAAATCGTCGAAGCGCTTCGACCGGCCAAATAACTATTACGACATCGGACGCGCCGGGCTGTAACGCTTCACGCTAGAAGGGCCTGGGTTCGTCGCAATCAGAAAGGAAAAACATGAGAACTCAACGTGGAGCCGCACGTCGTCAATCGAAGCGGCGTCTTTTTCAACGAGCCAAGGGATTTCGCGGCGGACGAGGCCGATTGCTCCGTACCGTCAAGGAAACGCTCATTCGAGCAACAGCGTTCGCAACCCGTGACCGTAAGGTCCGCAAACGGGAATTCCGCGCCCTCTGGATCACCCGTATCAATGCCGCGACCCGAGCGTTGGGACTCCGCTACAGCGAATTCATCTCCGGTTTGAAGAAGGCGAACATCCTTCTCGACCGCAAAACACTTGCCGAGATGGCCGTTCGGGACGCCAAGGCGTTCGAACAAGTCGTCAACATGGCGAAAGACGCACTGAAAAAGTAAATTTCCGCGCCGAGTACAGGCTCAATA
>JAVBPI010000221.1:0-16843 GCA_031549705.1 Thermoguttaceae bacterium | reverse complement strand
TCTTTTTCGACAGTCAGGGGGGCGACGACCATCAACTTGTCCGCTTCACGGTTATATCGTTCCCGGAAGATGGTGCTGCAAGCGATCATGTGGGCCATCTGCACGGTGTTGCCGCAGGTATCGAAAAAGCTCGTCGCCATGCCGGGCTCCGGATTGTTCGAATGAGCGTAAGCGAACGGAAAGATTCCGTCCCAACCCTGGAACGCTCCGAACGCGGCGAGGAGCGGCAATCCTTCGGCGGCGTAACGGTTCGGATACGGATGATTGTATTCGCTCATCGTGAACGGTTTTCCGTACACCCGCTTGGTCGCCAATGAAGGAAGGATCTCCCGGTCGAGATAGTTGACCAGCGCCCGATCGTGCAGATACCAGTTATTGCCGTCCCATTGTTGTCCTGGAAAATGCGGGTGATTCCAATAAGCGTGAATGTCACAATAATCCATTTTGGCTTGAGCGTGCGTGCTGCCGTATTCGAGCTGCGTCCCGCTGACCGGTTGCTTTACCTTGATCTCGTCCTTGAGGAAGCGATACATCTCGTCCCAATACTTCGCTTCGATATCGAATAGGAAATCGCAGAAATCGTCGACCGCTTCCTTCGGATACTGCCCGGCATCTTTTTTCCAGATCACGGGAACCGATCCCCTGGCGAGCGAACTTTCCTTGACCGGTTCGTCGCCCTTACCGGGCTTAATCGAAACGTAATCGATTTCGTACGTCGTTCCTTCTTCAAGGCCGCCGAGCGTAATTCGGGCATTGGAATCGGTTTCCGACGGTTCGAACGTGAAGGTAAACGTCTTCCACTCGGTCGAAAGATCGGCGGTTTCATCGACGCCGAGCCCTTCCCACGGTTCGTGGTTCATTCGGATGCCGACGTACATCGACGTGTTGCGGTTCGCTTTCGCCCGGAGCTTGATCGTGTACGCTTTGTCCCGGTCGACGGCAAACGGGCCGCCGGAAAGTTGCGGATGCCAATCGACATCACCTTTTTTGCGGACGTCCATGGTGAGCACCCCGTCGGTATTGGAAATCTTCGCGTCGGTATTGCCGTCGACTTCCCAATTCCAACCGTCGTAATTCGGAATGTAATTTTTCGGGAACTCGCCGTTTTTGAGCATTTCCAGGCGTTTAACATGCTCCTTCGGAAGTCCGACGATCCCACCCGGCTTGAATGACACGGAGTCGATTTCGTACACGGTCCCTTCCTGGAAACCGCCGATGCCGATGCGGGCATTTGAATCGTCGGCGGACGGCGTCAGAACGAACGAAAATGTTTTCCATTCGGTCGAGAGCGACATTTTCGCATCGAAGCCGAGGTCTTCCCACGGTTCGTGGTTCATCCGGAGTCCGGTGGTGAGCGTCGTGTCCTGGTTCGCTTTCGCCTTGATTTCCAAGGTGTATAGCGTCTCCTTGCTCACCTTGAAACCGGACGCGATCAGTTGCGGATGCCAGTCGACTTTCCCTTTTTTCCGAACGTCCATTCGAAGGACGCCGTTAGCGTTCGAAATCGGAGCGTCGGTTTTGTCGTCGGTTTCCCAACTCCACTCTTTCCAATCGGGAACGTATCCGTTCGAAAAATCACCGTTCTTGAGCAGTTCGTCGCCGTACGGAACGGTGCGGGCCTTCCATGCCTTGCGGAGTCCGTTGTCGTCCGTATATTTCTTGACGAGCCAATCGTTCCATTCTTTCCGTAACACGGAGTAGAACGGATCTTCGATGATGTCGAGTCCGCCCCAACCTCCCCACATTTGGATGATCGAGTTCTCGTTGTTGATTTCGATCATCGCAACGGCCGGTTCGTCCTTGTACGCCGTTTTTGTGTACGGATTAACGTGTTCCAGTAAATCTTTGGCGTATTTCTTGTTGGCGTCGATCAACGGACGGTAATAGTGGTCGATTCCTTTGTCGTGCGACGGTCGATTCGCCTTGGTCGGAAAACCGTCCCGTTCGTCCAGTTCCCGGGAGACGTGCAAATTAATGTTGACGTAAATCCCTCGCTTTTTCAACGCGGCGATGTAATAGTCGAGTTTTTCAAGTTGCTTCGGATCAAGCGTCAGCTTGGTCTTCGCGGGAGAGCTTCCCCACGTTTCGCCCCAGATGTCGCCGGAGTCCATATGGTGGAGCCGCACACAGTTGATACCGAACCTTGCCAGCCGGTCCGCCATGCGGTCGGCGGCGGCGTGGTCGAGGAAGTTCGCCGCGAAACAGGTGTTCGTTCCCCAAAACTGGATGCGTCCCTTGTCCGTAACGAAATGTCCGTCCTTGACCTGTACGAATCCGTCTTTTCCGGCGGGGGCGTCAAGCTGTGACGAGATGTTCGTGACGTTTTTCGGTGCGTCAAACGAAATCACGAACGGAAACAGATCGTTTTTCGCCGTCGCCGTGAAAGACAGGGCGAGAATCAACGCAGCCGTTGTCAAGAGTTGTCGTGTCAAAATTGTTGTCATGGTGTTTCATGAAAAAAGGTGGTTCAATACCGCTTGTGTTTCAGCCGCACAACGGGGCTTGGGGTACTTAGTATAAAGGACGCGATATCCAAAATCCAGACGGAGGGCTCGTCGAAATTCGTCCGCTAAATTTGAAAAGCATCAAAATATCGATTGACTCCGTCTTCGCCGTCGAATATACTCTGATACCGTGTAAATTTTCATTTATTTTCTTTGGGAGCTCGATATGTCTTGTCGAAATATCAATCTGCGAGGGGAAAGTAAGCTGCGTCGACTTGGTTTTACATTGGTTGAACTACTCGTGGTGATCGCCATTATCGGCGTTTTGATCGCTCTTTTGCTGCCTGCCATTCAAGCCGCCCGTGAAGCGGCGCGGCGGATGAGTTGTTCGGCAAACATGAAACAGGTCGGCTTGGCGGTCCATAATTTTCATGACGCTTACAAAGCCTTGCCACCGGCGGGTGTCGGTTTGGACGGGGCGACCATGTGGGCCTTGATTTATCCGTTCGTCGAGCAACAGGCCCTCTACGATTTCCTCTTGGAACGCAGGGTCAGTTCGACGCAGCAAAAGTTCGGTCTGCCGACCAACTGCCAATGGTGGCGGGGGCTTAGCGACGAAAACAGACGACGTTTCGCTTCCGTACCGATTTACCGTTGTCCGAGCCGACGTGGAAGTGGTCCCATTTTCACCGATACCAACACGTCTTCGGAAACGGCCAATAACGTCAACGACTCCAACAATGTCTGTTCGGGACCGTGCAGCGATTACGGAATGATATTTTATACTCGTCCCAATGTCGCCGGAGTCTCTTGGGACTACAACTGGTACGACTGTACGCGATACATTACTCCTGACGAAGTGACCCGACATTTCGGTCCGTTCCGTGTGGCGAGCCACCAGGTACCGCCGACGTATACGACAACCGGCGGTGGTGGGTCCGGCGGTTCGTTACCGGCGGAAAGCGCCGTTGTCGAGACGTGGATTCCCCGGGACACCATGGCGTGGTGGCAAGATGGGACCAGCGTGCAGTTACTTATCGGTGAGAAGCATATTGCGCCGAACTATCTTGGCAAATGCGAGACATCAGGCGGAAACGCGTTCCGTTCCGATTGTTCTTATTTGACGATCAACGGATGGAAAACGTCGGGTCCCGGTCGTGGAATTCGGCATGGCACCAACCAAATGGGGGTCCGCCATGCGAACTACGGGAATGACGATCCGACCAAGGGACCGGCCTACGATGATTTCGGGTTCGGAAGCTACCATCCGGGAACGTGCCATTTCATTGTTGGAGACGCTTCCGTTCGAGCCATCCCGATTACCATTACGCAAACAATCCTCGTGCAGCTTTGCGACGTTTCTGACGGCGCTGTCGTCGCGATTCCCGAATAGCGGGTGACTTCGGGAATGTCCGCGGTTTGTTAATCAACCTTGGCGAGCCGTTTCAGTTCGGGGAGGTCGTATTCGAGCAATGCTCCGTGGACGAGGTTCGTGATCGGATATGTCGAACAACCTTCCTTGACGTAATCGAACCACGAACGGAGCGGCTTGTCGAGTTTCACCGAATGGAACAGCGACGGTTCCAAGGCGGCGGCGTGCAGTGCGACGAGTCCGACCGTTTCACCGTCGGCGACCACTTCGAGCGTCTTTCCGCCGTTTTCGTGTTGAAGCTGCCGGGCGACGGCCAAGAGATCTTCGGTTCGCATTCCGACGTATGATTTTCCGAGCAGATACGCAAAATAATAGTCGACGCCGTCGGTTCCGAACAAGTCATGGGCGTAATATTGGCCGCCGACTCCCTGCGTTTGGCCAAGCCCACGAAGATCGACGGAAACGACGGTTTTGTTTCCTTGAGCGAGTTCGTCGACCCGTTTCGGATTTTTATCCTTTCCGGTGCCGTTAAGGTAAACGACGATTCCTTCCGAGGAGTTTTTCGAATTGAAGCGGAGAGCCGGGAGAATAATCTTGCCGTTTTCGGCGAGGAACACGAACTTTTTCGTTGCGCTGATTGCGGTCGCTTCGGCGACGGTCGAAATTTTCTCCTGTTGCGCTATTTTGACTTCCGGAATACCGTCAAGTGGGCGGACGCCGGCAATTTTCCGAATCCAAGCGCGAAGTTCGTCGTCGGAGCGAGGTTTCGCGGTTCTTGTCGCAAGGAGTTCGTCATTGTAATCCCGATTCAAATCGAACGCCGAGCGGGCACCGTCGAGAAGCATGACTTCCCCTTTCGGCGTGCAGCGGAGCTCTTCTTTTGAGCAGGTCGGCATCGAATCCGACTCGACGATCCGTTCATCACGACCGGCGAGCCAACGGAGCATCCAACGAACGGCGGCCTCACGGAGATTTTTGTGCCAGCCGTGAACGTTGTCGTTTTCGGACGCCGACATCATTTCGGCGACGTCGAATCGATCGTAAATTCGCTTGGCGTTTCTGTACGTTTGCCAGGCGTCTTCCACGGGGAAGAAATCCTTCGTCGCCGTTCCGAGGAGCGTCGGCTTCGGCGCCCGCATGATGCAATAATCGACGTGATCCATTCCGAAGGCGGCTTGCCCGAAAATATTCTGTTCGGCGTCTTGCGGACCGATCGTCGACATCATCTTTCCGTACAGGCTGCAAAGATAACAGAACGGAGCCGCGACTTGAACCCGATCATCGAGCGCCATGATGTACGACGTCTGTGTTCCGCCGCCGCTGTTTCCCGTGACGCCGAGTCGTTTCGGGTCGACGTCGGGACGGCTTTCGAGATAATCCAAAGCCCGCATCATGTCCCAGGTTTCGAACGTCGCGGCATTGCGGCCGAGCAGAATGCTCCCCGCGCCGATGATATTGTGAGCCGCAACGCTCTGGACGGTCGGTTTGCCGTCTTCCTTGAGCCGTTGCGTTCGCTCTCCCTGGTCGATCGGGTCGATCACCAACGCCGCAAGTCCGTTTGTCGCCGCAAGTTCCGCAACCCCTTGGTACGCCGGAAACGCTTTGGCATCGTTGGAGTGTCCGCAAACGATCAGCACCGCCGGATACGGAGCTTTGAACTTCGTCGCATCGGGAAGGATCATCGCGGCGGAAACATAGAATTTCGGGACGCTTTCGAAGAGAACCAACTCGACACGGTAAGCATCCTTGCCGGGAGTTCCTTTTTCGAACGAGTTGACGACCTGCGGGTTCAGCAATGTTTTGTCCCACATTTTGCCGAGCTGTCGCCGGAAAAAGTCTTTCCGCTCCTCTTGGTACAACTTGATGTCGTCAAGCGTTTTCAGCGAATCGTAACGACGTTGCCAGGCGTCTTTCGCGTCGTCCAGTTCCTTGAGCAGAAAAGTCCGCATCATGGTACCGTCTTGGGCGAAGAGCGGCGAAACGAATATCGAGCAAAAAATCACGGCAAGAAGGATCAATAATCGTTTCATATTACGGCGCCGCTCAGGTCGGCGTTCTCTTGAGGTTTTCGAGGTAAGAATCGATCAGTCCGGTACAGTCCTTGGCGTCGAGGATATTCGTAACGGTCAGGTTCAGAACGAACGATTCGAGAATTCCATACAGGTGGTTCGCGGCGGTTTCCGGGCTCAACACCGACAGTTCGCCGTTCTGCGACGCTTCGCGGAGAAGTCGCATCAACAGGTATTTCATGCCGAAGGTGTGTCGCCGGACTTTTCGTTTAACATCCGCACCGGTTTGCTTTTGCGTCAGAATGTAATCGAGCACGACGGTCAGGAAGACCCGATTTTCGGCGAGCATCCGAATCGTGATATGGAGAATCCGTTCGATTTTTTCCGTGGCGGACCACTCTTTGCGGTCGAGCACCTTTTCGACCATCGTGGTCAGGTTGCCGGTCGCCAAGATGATCGCATAGGTGAAAATTTCCTCTTTGTTCTGGAAATACTTGTAGATCGCGGTCCTCGAAATGCCGCACCGATCGGCGATTTTCTGATACGTCACACCGCCATACCCCTCCTCGGCGAAAAGCGCAAACGCTTTTTCGAGGATCATAATCCGGCGTTGTTGGTGATCGACAATCGTAATCATACTGCAGGATTCGGCGATTCAGCAAACTTTCGGTTCAGACGGGTGAAACCGAGCAACGAAAGAATAATCGTAAAAATAATCCAGGCGTGTGGAAATCCGTAGATCATCATCGTGAGATTCAGGTCGCCCCCCACGTTCGGACGTTTCAAAAACAGGTCGAAAAGGATTCCCGGCGTGCAGAGCGCCTGCGCGAACATTTTCGACAGTTCGCTTGCCTCGGCACCGGGACCGCCGCCGAAAAAGTAGACGGCGATGTAGATCAATCCGCCGACGGGATACGCAAAGATCGCCGCCGGGAGGATTGCCATGAGGAACGCCAGGAAAAACCAGAGCAGCAACGGAATTCGATAGGTTCGCATGGATCACATATCAAAGAGCCGGGGATGGAGGTGGTACTCCACCGCAATCCCCGGATGATTAACCGAGAGGTTTGGCAATCCGGGGACTGCGCGAGTACGCTTCGTCTCCGGCTCTTTGCAGGAGAATCACTGATTTTCCTTGTCGAACGCGCCGTCGAACGCGATGTTGCTCGGCGAGAAGTTGATCTTCTTGACGAACGCACACGCTTCGGTCGCGCCGAATTCACGTTCCATGCCCATGTCTTCCCATTCGACGGAGAGCGGACCATTGTAACCGATATGGTTCAGCGCCCGGATGATTTCTTCGAAATTCACGCTGCCATGACCGAGCGAACGGAAGTCCCAACCACGACGCGGATCGCCGAAGTTGAGATGCGACGCCAGAAGCCCCGTTTTGCCGTTCGTTTGGACTTTCGTGTCCTTCATGTGGACGTGGTAAATGCGGTCCTTGAACCGGTACAGGAATTCGACCGGATCGACGCCTTGCCAAATGAGGTGCGACGGATCGAAGTTGAATCCGAATTCCGGCCGCCACTTCAGGGCGTCAAGGGCCATTTCAGCGGAGTAAAGGTCAAACGCGATTTCCGTCGGGTGGACTTCCAGCGCGAACTTGACGCCGCATTCGCCGTAGACGTCCATGATCGGGTTGAATCGTTCGGCAAGGAGTTTGAATCCGTCGTCGATCCAACTTTGCGGAACCGGCGGGAACGAATAGAGATACGGCCAAATGCTGGAGCCGGTGAATCCGGTCACGATTTTGCATCCCATTTTCTGGGCGGCACGGGCAACATCGGAGAGTTCCTTCGCGGCTCGTTGGTTGACGCCGGACGGATTGCCGTCTCCCCAAACGTAGTCCGGAATGATCGCTTTATGCCGGATGTCGATTTGGTCGAGGACCGCCTGACCGACGAGATGGGCTTGCAGCGCCCAGCAATCCATGCCGTTTTGCTTGAAAATCTCACGACGTTTGTCGCAATAATCGCTTTCCTTGAGGGCACGGGGAACTTCGAAAAGTTCACCCCAGGTCGCCAATTCGAGACCGTCGTAACCGAAGCCTTTCGCTTTCGGCGCCAAGTCGGCGAGTTTCAGGTCAGCCCATTGTCCGCTGCAGAGTGTTACCGGTCGTCCCATTGTTGGTCTCCATTGGTGAAAAAAGGTGATCGAAAACGGATGTTCATCTTCTCCGCTCATTGTACCTGTCCGGATTTCGATTTTCAACCGCACTGCCAAAAAAGTGGCGTGACGGACTGTTAATGACACGACCGGTCGGTTTATGATGATAATCAAGAGCCGGGGCCTGTGGTCCCGGATGGCAGGGGCATTCCGCTAACAAGTTGATGTATTGAGTCCGAGCGTTTGGCGGTGGGACGTGGATCAGCAAGACAACGACGCCGCCATGCTCGTCAAAAGCGTCCCGCCTTGCCTAAGCTGCCGCCGCAGAGAACATGCTTGTCCTCCTCGAAATAGGGGGCCTTCTGCTAGTACAAGCAGTTTTCGACCTCCCAATGACGCAAGATCAAGTCTTGGAGCGTCGATGCCGAAACCGCGGCCGGATCGAGACTGCTCACGAAATAACGCAAATTCAAGGAGTGAAAACGCAAAAATGTAATTTTGTTGCAATTTTGTTGTCAAGAACGTTTCAAAACACTGTACCGACAGTCGCTGAGACTTGGCCGTTGAACGAGAACCTTACCGCCGTGAAGGAGATCCCCTTCGGCGTGAACGGCGGTGATGTCGATCAGCGAGCCGAGCGTGTCGGCGGCGACCGGTTGGGGGAGCCGAACTTCGAGATACCGATCGGCGGTTCCACCGAACGGCGTTTCGAGCATTACGGAGAGATTCATGCCGACCAGCGAAGCGGCGTAGTTCCGACGAAGTCGGTCGGCCAAAGTTCCGAGTTCGGCGGCACGGCGCTGTTGAATCGGCGGCGGAATACGATGGGGCAGCTTCGCCGCTTCGGTCCCTTCACGCGGACTGAAGCGGAAAACGTGAACTTTCGAAAACCGGAGTCGTTCCACGGCTTGAAGCGTTTCGGCGAACTCGGCGTCCGTCTCGCCGGGGAAGCCGACGATCACATCGGTCGTCAGTGCCAAGCGGTCGAATCTCGCGGCAATTTCCTCGCAACGGCGGATGAACGGGCCGCTGAGCCAACGCCGTTTCATCCGAAGCAGTACCGAGTCGCTGCCGCTCTGCATCGAAAGATGAAGATGGGGACAAATCCGTCGCGGATGCGCAACCATCAGATCGACCAGCTCGTCGGAAACTTCGACTGCTTCGAGGCTCGAAATCCGCAAGCGAAAAGGCTCGTCGAGTTCCACGACTTGCCGAACGAGCGAAGCAAGATTCTCCCTCCGTCCCTCCGTGCCTCCGTGTGAAAAATCGACGCCGTAATGACCGAGATGAATCCCCGTCAGAACGATTTCGCGATAACCATTGCGGCTTAGCGTCCGGACCTCGTCGAGAATTTCCGTAACGGGTCGGCTCCGGAGCACCGGGCGGACCTTCGGGATAATGCAGTACGAACAACCGACACGGCAGCCGTCCTGGACCTTGACGAAAGCCCGGTGCCGTTCGCCGAACGACTCCAAACCGGTCGGAACCGTTTCGAGCCCTTTTCGTCGCAAAAAATCCGGGATGTCGTTTTTGTCCGTGATGATTCTCGAAACACCGTCGATTGCCGTGATTGCCGAAGGATTCCGGGTCGCGGAGCAACCCATTACGACGACTTCCGCGCCGGGATTTCCTTTGATCAGTTTGCGGATCGCCTTGCGGCTCTTCAGGTCGCTCTCGGCTGTTACCGTGCAAGTATTGACGACGATGAGCGTCGCCGCTTCGCCGTCCGTTGCGTCCCGATAGCCGAGCCGCAACAATCCCTGGCGGACAATCTCCGTCTCGTATTGGTTGACCTTGCAGCCGAGTGTGAGGACACGAAGAATCATGAACGGTCGGAATGGAATCGTCGCGGTTTTTTAATGAAACAATAACAAACGAGGACCGACAACACGAGCGTCCAACCGCAAAAGGAAAGAATCGCTCCACATCGGAACGAAGCGGGAACGTAAAGGAACGTCAACCGAAACCGCCCTTCCGGCAGTTCGACGCCGCGAAAAACCTTTTGAATCGGAAGAATCGTCCCCGGTTGCGTCGAGAGAACGTGTTCGCCGTCATCGGATAGTGTTTCGATGCGGACGGTCCATCCCGGGTAATACTGTTCCTTCAGAACGACGGTTGTCGGACGGGATAGAGTCGTTTCAACCACGACGCGCTGCGGTTCGTAAATCGTAACGCGGCAGGATTCCTTTCCCTCTTCGAGTTCGCGGCCGTCGAAACGGACCCGGCCTTGCGGATGCTTGAGCTTCCAGAGCACCATGCCGACCAACGATTCCGATTCCGCTGCATTTAACGTAACACGTTCCGCGAGATCGTCGAACAGCGGCATTTCTTTGGGCATGAGAACATATCCGACATCGACCGCCGCGAGATTTTTTTCGAAATGCTCGTCCCGGCAGACGTTATGATATCTCCATTCGCTGAACGCAACCAGTCGGGAGGAACCGCCGATGTCGAAACTGTTGCACGGAACCATGTAGTTGAGTTGATGCGACAACCTGGCGCGATCCATCACGAATTTTTCGGTAAATCTGTCGGGACTGGAAACTTCCAGCCAATAGCTCGGAAAAGTCGCTTCGAAGTGCATGTAGCGAGGCGGAGCAATCGTCGTGGAAGCGATGATTCGATCACCGATCGGCGACGTCGCGGATCGAACGGCCTGACGGTCCGCAAGAACCAACTGCAACCGATCCGAAACAAAAAGGTCCGCGATCGTCAACGCGAGAAGCGATAATACCGCGACGTTTTTCCACGGCCCGGATTTCCAACGGAGCAACAGCAGGGTGGCGGCAAGAACGCAAGCGGTTTGCAGTAATGTTTCCGTCACGATTTTTCTGCCGAGTTCGGGCAACAACGGACCGGCGATGACCTCGGAAAGCATTTGGGAATCCAAGGCGGCCCATACGCCGTGGTTCGAGGCCCAAAGAGCCAGGAGCAAGCTCGTCCCGATGAAAAACCAGGAAAATCGACGAAATCGAACGGCCATTCGTTTTGCCGATTTATTCGCCGCGTCGGCGGCGGTAAAAAGAGCGTCCCAACCGTAGGCTGCAAGCATGGCGAAGGGAAATGTCGCCAACGTCAACAACTTGGCGGGATAACGAAATTGAACGTAACCGGGGATGAACATCTGAAAGAACCAGTAGACGCCGCCGACGTGATCCATGATTCCCGTCGTATCGGTCGGGAGTCCGAACATCGTTGCGAGAACCCACCCGAAGCCGAACTTGCCGAGGGAGCCGAGAAGTGTGAGGAGAAGAAAAAGACTCAACCAGGCGATTCGAACGTTTTCATTTTTTCCGAACGATAAACGAAACACCGAGAGTGCGAGCAGGCAAGGAACGATCCCGACATACGCCGTCAGGGTCCAGAGCTCCAACGAGACGATATCGGACGTCCATGTGGCAAACTGCGGCCAATAGACGCCGCCGTAGACCGTCCAGAAAAAACAGCACAAATGGAGCGGATGAACGCTGAATTTATAGGTGAACGCCTGGTGATGCATCTCGTCAAGGTTACTCCGGAACAAACCGTCTCGAATTTTCTGCCACGGAGACAACGTGGCTTTCCGAACCGGTTTGTCGTCGGCGAACCCCAAGTTGCCCAAGGGAATTTCGTTCGAGGACGAATCTTTCTCTTTGGCAAGCAGGCATGCGGGAACCTCCCAAACGGATCGCGGTTTGTCGAAACTCGAACGGTCGCACAAACGGGAAAACTCCATGCTCGGCAAAAACTGAACCGCCGCCAACAAAAAGGAGCCGAGCGCCGCGACGGCCAACAAAACGAAACGGTTCCGCGCCAACGACGACGAACCCTTTGCCAACAGCGGGGCGGGCTTCCGGTGAAGCCTCCGTTCCCGCAGCCGGCGATACACGGCAAAAATCGTTGCAAAAAGTCCGACGTGATACGCCGCTTGAGGGTCGCCCCCGAGAACCATCAAGGCAAGAACGATGCTGAAACGAAAAGCGTCGACGAGATTCCGTCGTGTCAACATGCGATCCGCCCAGAGAATCGCCTCGGGAACCCAGGCGGCGCCGACGAGATAAATCACGTTACCGAATTGCCCGAAAACCGCACCGCCGAACGCATACGCCAAGGAGGCCAGCGTTGCCGCACCGACCGACCGATTCCAACGCCGCGCCAGTCGATACATGGTCGCCGCGGCAAGCAAAACGTGTACGGTAACGTAAAGATTGTAATTCGTGTAAAAATCGAACGGAAGAAGGAAAATCAGCTTGCCGGGGTAGAGGACGGCAGCGGCCGGATTGGCCAAGAGCGGTTGACCGAGATTGTCGTGAGGCGTCAAAAGCGGAACACGTCCGGCGTTCCATTCGTTTTGAACGTAGTGTGCCAACGGGAGATGAAAATGAATGTCGTCACGAAAACAAAACTGCCGGCCGTTGAAAAAGATCGGATAAAAAAGCGCAACCCAAAGGACGACGTTAAAGAAAAGAAACGTCCAAGGAATTCGAACGAAAAGAGAACATTGCTTACGCCGCATTTCGCCGGTCCCTTGTGTCGATGATCATCGGAGGATCGTAATGAGACATATGAATTGGCATCATATCGACAACGACTTGGGAGCCGGGACCGGTAGTCCCGGCTCCCACCACGAATGTTACGTTATTTCGGGAGAATAATGTCCGTATTCTCCTTGAACGAAACGTGTTTCACCGGACCGCCGTTGATTTTATATGCGATCCGAAGCTGCTTCACGACGCCGTGCTCCGGGTCTCCGAACACGGTGTTAAAGCTCGATTCCGGAAGCTCGATGTACCGCGTTCCATTGAAAAACTGTTTCAGTTTCTCCAGCGTGTTGGCCCGTTTCGCTTCGACCGGTCCGCCGTAGTTCGAACCGACGAGTTCGACCTTGACGGTATCCTTTTCCTTTTCGATTTCCTTCAGGATCACGGATTTTTTGTACGACGCCATGTTCTTGTTCGGATCGAACTTTTCCGGTCGATCCGGCATCAACTTCAGGTCGCCGCAGAGCGCCCAGGTGTCGCCGTCCTGACGCAGGTCGAAACGGTTGATCCGCGGAGCCGTTCCGATGCGCGGACGAATCGGCGGAATCGACTCAACCGTCTTCGAGTAGGGATCGTACATTTTGCGAATTTCCTCGTCACCAAGGAACGGACCGTTGCAGTCGACCCACGCAATGAGCCGTTGCAAGTCTTCTCCCGTCACTTTCACGTCGTGATGCTCACCGCTCATGGCGTGGTGAACCAACGTGCTGACCGGCGAGTACGCCGAATAAGGCGGCAGCGTCGTCAGGTTGGCCGGATCGACCGTGCTGTATCCCTCGACGACGAACACGCCGGCAAGGTTCTTCGGAACATTCCGTTCGTCGCGTGGTTTCGCTCCACCCCACGGCGTCGCTCCGGAAACCAGCGTGTAGTACGGTTCCGTGAACGGGCTCAAGTCGTCGGGACGGTGGTAAACCCAGCCCCACCAACCATGAATCGACGGACGTTTCGTCATGTCGATTGCGGCGTACGCCTTGTTTTCCGGGTCGGTATGGCATTTCGCGCAATGCTTGTCGAGCACCGGTTGCACGAAGCGGTCGAAACCGATGCTTTCTTCGGCTCCCCATGACGGCGGCGTCAGTTTGGTTTTTCCTTGGGCGAGCGCCTTCGGAATTTGGGCTCCGGCGGTTCCCTGATTGCCTCGGGTCGCCATGTTGGTTTCGTGACAACCGAAGCAACCACGGGTTTCGCCCGGCATCACGTTCGTGAATGACCGCATGACGTGAATCGCACGGCCTTCGGCGTCGAGCATTTCGAAGAAGACCGCTTCGCCCGGCGGAACTTCGAACGCCACGCTCCCATCCGGTTCGATCGGAATCGTTCCGAGAATTCGCTTCACGCCGTCCGCTTGGAAGACGCTCACGGCGGGACCGTCGTGCTGCACTGTTTTGTGCCAGGTCGTGTAAGTCTTCGGGTCCATTTGGACGACGCGGATCGCTTTCCCTTTTTCTTTGAGAATCGCAGGGGCGCCGTCGAAAACATTGTTGCTGTACAGGATTCCCGGCTTCGGCGTTTCGCCTTTGCCGATCGCGGGCCAATCGACGAGGTCCGGTCGAGCCGGCGGCATCGGTCGGGCTTTCAACGGCATGGCGTGGTAAGCGTTGTATTGTCCGCGGTAGATCAGCTCTTTGTTGCCGTAAACGTCCATCAAATAGAGACGGAAGAACCAACCGTTGTCGGCTCCGCTGTAAAGATGTCCCCCTTCACGAGCCGAAACGAGGAAGTATTCATCGGAGAGCGGATACGGCGTTTTGTAAGCGAAAAACTTACCCGAATTATGATAATCGTATTCGGAGGCGGGATCGGTCGGACCGTTGCCGACTTCCGGCCAATCGACGTCACGGGTGATGCGGCTCAAACCGTCCGGATAGTCGAGTCCTTTATTGGGATCGATGATTCCGATGGAGCCGTTAAACCAAGCGTGGTGTCCCATTCCGGTGAACATGACCTTGGAGCTTCCGGGAATGGCGCGGGCTTCGCCGAGAAGGTCCGGCCAAACGCTCTGATTTCCCCAGAAAATCTGCGTGTTCGTTCCGTCGGGATTGCAGGTCCAAAGGCTCTGGACACGCCAGAGAGCCTTGTCGGTGTATTCCCAACGGGTGAAGATGACCCGACCATCGTTCATCACGGACGGAAGGTATTCCGGTTCGCCGTTGGCGGAGGTGACATAAATATTCTTGCCGTCCGCGTCGCAACGGGACATGGCGAACGAATGCGTCATCGGCATGCAGCGGACATAGGAGTGCTGTCGACTGGAGCAGAACACGATCTTTCCGTCCGGGCAGTAGACCGGGTCGAGATCGTCATAGTCGCCGAAAGTCAACTGTTTCAAGCCGGAACCGTCGATGTTGCACTCGTAAAGATGGAACGACTTTTCGTTGTGCGGCTGGAAGCTGAAAAGGAGTTTTTTGCCGTCAAAGGAGACGTCCGGTCGCCAAAAACTGCCGTAACGGCCTTCAAGGACGTCCGTTTTGACGTTATTGGGATCGTCCGGGTTAAGTCCGACGATCAGGAGACGTCCGCCGTGTTCGGCCATGAAGCCGTTGCGATGCCGCGCTTCGTGACCCCATTCGTCGGTTGCGTCGCCGGGTTTCCCCTTCGGATACGGGTTGTCGATCAGTACGACCTTGTCGAAGTCGACCAACGGATTCTTGAACGTGATCTCCCGTTTGATTTTCCGAACGGCGAGGTAAAACTCTTTTGCGGATTCGGGAGATTCGGTCGCCGATTCGAATTTCTTTTCGAGTTCGGCAAGGGCGTCGAGTTGCGGTTTCAGGTCGGGAGCCTTGTCGAGTTTCGACATCCGCTCGGCAATTTGTCGGGTCCAATGGATTTCGGCTTTTGCCTTTTCGAAGGTCGGTTGGTTGTCCGCTTGGAACAACCATTCGGTTTCGAGGGCCGTCGGGGAGGCTTCTTGAGCGTGAACCACCAACGAAACGCTCGAAAACGACAAAACGAGCCCCAATAAGAGAAGTAGTTTTTTCATCGTTATACAATACATTGTTGAGCCCGCGAACTGAAGGTTCCGGCGCTGACATGAACAGAAACCGCGATTATGGCAGAAATCGCCGAAATAGTCAATCGGAAACCGACCGGATGGGCAAAACCCCAAGCGACGATATAATTAATTTTTTGTGTGTTGTCATTCGTCAGGCATGTATCATGGATGTAAAGCGGGAAAATTGGTGGACACGGCCCTGCGGCGGTTTCGACGTGTTGCGTCAGGCGATCCCGTTGATCATTTCGACCGGCTCGATTTCGTTGATGAACTTCACGGACCGGATGTTCCTCATGTGGTGGGACTCCAACGCGATGACGGCGTCCATGCAGGCTGGAATGCTCTATTGGACGCTCGTCGCGGTTCCCAATGCGATTGCGATGTTCACGACGACGTTCGTCGCCCAGTATTACGGAAGCGGGCACCAGAACCGAATCGGGCCGGTCGTTTGGCAGGGACTCTGGTTCGGGCTGGCCGCGATGCCGCTTCTTTTGCTGTTCGGTCCGTTTCTTTCCGAGTCTTTTCGACTTTTCGGACACACGACCGAGTTGTTCGCTTATGAAGCCCAATTTTTGCGGATCATGCTCTGGGCGAGCGGCGCGACGATTGCCAGTGAAGCGGCAGCGTCCTTTTTCCGTGGTCGCGGCAAAATGCAGGTCGAAATGTATGTCAATATTTTTTGCGTCCTGCTCAATGTCGCCCTCGACTACTGTTGGATTTTCGGACACTGTGGTTTTCCGGCTTGGGGACTCGCCGGTGCGGCAATCGCGACTGTCGTTTCTCAATGGGCGAGGTTTTTCATTTACATCGGACTAATGTTTCTTGCAGACGCCGCCGATGGCGAACTGAATGTCCGCGGTGGCATGAAATTCGACCTCGCCTTGTTGAAACGTTTGCTCTATTTCGGCATTCCGAGCGGTTCCTACAACTTTGTCGATACGATGAGCTTCACGTTTTTCATCATGCTCATCGGCGGACTCGGCGCCGTGGAAGCCGGCGCGACGACGATTGCGTTCACGTTGAACACGTTCTCGTTTTTACCGCTGGTCGGCATCGGCATCGTCGTGACGTCGATGGTCGGCAATCAACTCGGCGACAACCGTCCCGACCTGGCCCGACACGCCACGAAAACGGCGGCGATCATCGGATTGACGTACACGGCGTTTTTCGGCGTCCTTTTCCTGACGATTCCCCATTACCTGCTCGATGGTTTCGCAATGTACGCCAGACAGGAGAATTTCGAGACCATCCGCGACGTCACCGTCGGACTGTTGCGGTTCGTCGCCCTGTACCTGTTTTTCGACAGTTGCACGATCATTTTCGCGTCGGCCTTGCGTGGCGCCGGCGACACGTTTTATGTGATGAAAGTCACGCTTTTCATGTCGCCGATG
>JAVBPI010000158.1:0-13099 GCA_031549705.1 Thermoguttaceae bacterium | reverse complement strand
TAGAACTCGCGGTTCGGCTTTTGGAATCCGGTGAACGGGTTGCGTGCAGTCTCGCGCCGTCGTTCGCCGGATTCTTTCCCGCCTGGCAACGTCGCCGGATTCCCTCGGTGTTGCGACGACTCGGATTTTCGTACGTCGGCGAAACCGCGATCGGCGCGTTCTACACGGCCTTGGCATCGGCCAAGTACATCCGTCGGCACGGAGCGCAGGAACCGCAGATTCTTTCCTCGTGTCCCGCCTGTGTCGAGTATATCGTACGGTATCAACCGCAGTGGGCGCGGTATCTTGTTCCCGTCGTTTCGCCGATGATCGCGCATGCCAAACACATTCGGCGGCAGTTTGGGGCGGACACGAAAGTCGTCTTCATCGGACCCTGTGTCGCCAAGAAAGTCGAGGGGTACGCGTACAACGACGACGGCCGGATCAATTGCGTCTTGACGTTCAACGAGTTGCACCAATGGTTGCAGAACGAACACATCGAGATTTCGGGATGCGAAGAGAGTGACTTCGACGAACACCCGCGCGGAGCGGCACGATATTTTCCGTTGGAAGGGGGCTGCGTCAAGACCGCCGGTTGGACCGCCAACATGTTGGACGAAACGATTATCGCCGTCAGCGGATTTTCGAACGTTAAACACAGCGTCGAGGAAAGCCGGCCCGGCCAGATCATCGAACCGCTGTTCTGCCCGCACGGTTGCGCCGGCGGTCCCGCCAACGGCGAGAAGCACGAAGTGTTCGAAGCGCGGTTCAACATTTTGGAATACGCCAAGGAGGAGCTCGAAGCGAAAGACGTCAACCACAAGATCGCCGAGGAGATTGAGAAGGACAGCGTCTTGTCGCCGGACGAGGAAAAGTTCCTCGACTGCCTTACGACCAGTTACGAAATTCCCAAGATGCCGAAACGGAAAGAAATCACGGAACAGCAAATTCGTGACGTTTTTGAACGAACCGGCAAATCGCTCCCCGAAAAACAACTCGATTGCGGTGCTTGCGGATATTCGAGTTGCCGCGAAATGGCGATCGCCGTCATCGAAGGATTCGCCGAACAGGAAATGTGCGTTCCGTATTTCAAGATGCTCGCCGAACAGCGTTTCGACCGGGTGATCGAAACGAGTCCGAACGGCATTCTGGTTCTGGACGAACACTTGAATATATTGAGCATGAACCCGGCGTTCCGTCAGTATTTCCAGTGTTCCAACGCGGTTTGCGGCAAGCCGGTGTCGTACCTGATGGACCCGGAACCGTTCGAACGGCTCCTTGCGGATCCGACGAAAAAAATCGAAACGGTGATCGATCACGCTTCGTACAATCTCGTTTGTCACGAAATTCTGTACGCTCTGCCGCAGGAGAATCAGTACGTCGGAATTTTCATGAACATCACGATGTTACAGAAAAACGAAACGCAACTCGACCAACTTCGATCGCAGACGGTCAAACAGGCCCGGGAACTGCTCGAGCAGCAGATCCAGATGGCCGAAACGATCGCCTCGTGCCTCGGCGAAAACGCCGCCCGCGCCGAGTCGCTGCTCGAAAATCTCATGGAACAGGCGAAACAGGAAACTTGACCCCGCCCGCGCCGGAACCTGCGGTTCGCGGGCCAAACAAACGAATTAACGTCATGAAAACGATCGGCTTTGTTCTCGCGGTGCTGGTTTCGGCGAGCGTACTTCACGGCGCGGAACCGCTTCTTCTTTCGAAAAACTCCAGGACCGACTACACGATCGTCGTCGGCGATGCGGCAACGCCGGTCGAACAGACCGCCGCCAGGGAACTCAAGGAGCATCTCGACTCCGTGACGGGAGCCGGCTTCATTGTCGTTACGGAATCCGAAGCGGACGCAACGAAACCGCAACTCGTCGTCGGGAATTCGAAACGGATGAAAGAGCTGCTCCCCGCTCTCGACGTTACGAAAATAAAGGACGACGGCATCGTGATCAAATCGGCCGGCCAAAATATCGTGTTCGTCGGACATCCGCGGCGGGGAACGCTTTATGCCGTCAACACGTTTCTCGAAGACGTCGTCGGCATCCGTTGGTGGACGTCGACCGAGTCGTTCATCCCGAAGAGGCCGACGCTCGAGATTCCGGAACAAAATGTCGAATACGCCCCGAAGTTGATCTACCGCGAAGCGTATTACCGTGACGCTTTCGACGGCGTTTTCGCCAGCCGGATGAAATGTAACGGAAACATGGTCCGCACGACACCCGAATACGGCGGACACTACAAATTCCAGCATTTCGTGCACTCGTTCTTCCCGCTGCTCCCCCCGGAAAAGTATTTCAAGGACCATCCCGAATGGTACAGCGAAATCGACGGAAAACGAAAACACGAACACGCGCAGCTCTGCCTGACGAACGACGCGATGCGGGCCGAGTTGACGAAAAACGCCCTGGAAGGACTTCGCAAAAATCCGGACGCGGGCTTCATCTCGATCAGCCAGAACGATTGGTACGGTTCCTGCACCTGCGACCCATGCAAGGCGGTCGACGACGAAGAGGGAAGTCAGGCCGGAACGCTGATCCGATTCGTCAACAAGGTCGCCGAAGAGATCGAAAAGGAATTTCCGGACGTTTGGGTCGAAACATTAGCGTACCAATACACACGGAAGCCGCCGAAACTCGTCAAACCGCGCAAAAACGTCGTGATCCGACTCTGCACGATCGAGTGTTCCTTCGTCCAACCGCTCGAAAGCGGAGAGCAGAACAAACCGCTGCGTGAAGACATGCAAGGATGGAGCAAGATCGCGGACAACCTTTTCGTTTGGGATTACACGGTCAATTTCTCGGCCTACATGCTGCCGCATCCGAACCACCGGGTCCTCGCGTCGAACGTCCGGTTTTTCGTCGACAATAATACCATCGGACTGTTCGCGCAAGGGGATTCCTTTTGCACGGCGGGGGATTTTGCGCGACTGAAAACATGGGTGCTCTCCCGGTTGATGTGGAATCCGTCGCTCGACGAAAACAAGCTCTTTCATGAATTCGTGACGGGATATTACGGTCCCGACGCCGCCCCGATCATCGAGGAATACCGGAAACTGATTCTCGATGAAGCCGAAAAATCGGGCGTTTACCTGAAATGCTTCATGAACACGACGTCCGATTGGCTTGATTCCGACACGCTCTCGAAAGCGGTCGCCTTGATGGACAAAGCCGTCGCGGCGGCGAAAGACGATACCGTACGAAATCGCATCCGCCGGGACCGGTTGCCGATCGATCTTGTATTCATGAAAGAATATCATTCGCTCAAACGACAAGCGGCGTTGAACGGCAAGTCTTTCGTCGGTCCGGAAAATCCTCAGACCTTTTTCAATGATTTCTTCGCCAGATGCAAGGAATTCGGCGTCACGGCGTACCGTGAAGGTGACGGACCGAAACAATTCGAAGCATTCGAGGAGAACATGCGTCGCCGGTTCGGACCGGCCGCTCCGTCGCCGGAATTTTGCACGAAATTATCGACAACGAATTGGCTCGACATCCAGGATTACGAATTCAATCTTCATCGATTTGGCACGTGGACGTTCTCGGTCGACGACGCCCAAGCGTCAAACAAACGGGCCGCGAAGATGCCGGGCGACCATTTCGAATGGGCGACGAGCTACAATTTCGACGATTCGATCACCGAACTGAAACCGACCGGCGAGCCGCAAGATCCGCCGGTGTATCGACTTTACGCCGCGGTCCGTTGCGACGCCCAAGACGGAATCGAAGGCAATGCGATGACGCTCGGCGTTTACGATTACGAAACGAAAAAAGGGGTCACGTCGAAAACGCTTTCCGTTCCGGAAATCCGCGGCCCGGAATACCGTTGGATCGACATGGGATCGATCCCGCTGAAACCGAAGCAGAACTTCTGGTTCGCGCCGCCGAAACGGCCCGGCGAAGTCGACGCGGTGTACATCGATCGGGTCGTCGTCGTTCGGGAACATTGAGCGACGGCATTACCGTGACGACTGGGTCTGGGCCTGGCTCATGTTCCGCATCTTGCCGGCGATACCGTAGAGGAAGACCGGCTCGAGACCGAACGTGAAGCTGGTCTTGCTCGTCTTCTCGTTGTACGTCAACCCGACCAGGATCCGGAACGATTCGCCTGTTCGCGAGAACATGAAGGTGTGCCCCTGGTTTTTCCAGTTGTTCAACATGTCGTACGAGGTGGCATACGTCAACGAATACTTCTCGTTCATGTCGTAGCGCAAACTGAGATTGAGAAGAGTCTGCTTGAACAATCCGAAGTACCGATCGACGCCCAGCGTCAACGATCCCCGGTCGGGGCGTTCCCACATCCCGCCGATTCTCGTGACGTTTTGCCCTTTTTCGAACGTGTCGTAAATTCCGGACGAAAAGAGCGCCAACCGGTCGCCGACGTTCCACAACGCGCTGTAATCGATCAGCCCGATATTTTGTCCGTAATTGTATTTCGCCTCGGGGTAGTAGTTGAAGTGCGCGGAAAGCGTAATCCAATCGATGATGCGTCGGTGTCCGACGGGACCTCGTTTCGTTTGGAAGCGATGCGTCATTCCGAATCGGCAAAGCGTCATATCGTCGGCGATTTCCATATTCGGGGCCGTAACGTTTCCCGCCATGCCGCTGCGCAGCGCATAGTACCGGGGATCGAACCGGAGCAAAAAGTCGTTGCCGAGTTTGCTGTAGGCGCCCGCTTTGTAGCGCCGTCGCGCATCCTCGACCGACCAGGAGTCGAGCGAATCGGACATCAGGAGGTCGTCCATGGGTTTGTCCGCGCGGCCGTAGGAAAATTCCGTATCGAAATCGATTTTGTGCGCCAATCCGTTGACGTACCATGTCCGACTGGAACAACCGGGAAAGACTTTCCAGAACGGCAGATTCAGGCGCACTCCCGCTTGGCCGTAAAACCGATCGACGCTTTTATCATTTTGGTTTTTTCCCCAATGCGAAAAGTCGCCGAGCACGTAGGGAACGCACCGGATCGGTCCGACGTTGAACGGAAGATCGAATTCGTGTCTCGTGGAAAACACCTCGCCATAGACGTTGCTGTTCGGGCCGAGATCCCAAGGGAGCGGCGTCGTTACGGCAATGTCCTGCGGATCGGTCGGGGCGGCGGCGGTGTGGTAATTGAGGAACCCGACACGGGTGTGTTCGTACCAGGTCAGCCGGTCGCCGAGGAGCGATTCGCCGATCCAAGTGTGGTCCGCCCGGGGCAACCAGTTGGGATTCGAATAGAAATCGTCCAAAGCGTACTCGGTGAAGAGCGAGAGCGACGAATTGCCGCAAATTTTTTTCAATCCGAGGCGTGTCGTCCGATTCTCTTCGTCGTTCCACTGTCTGGTGTACCAATAATTCATGAAGTTCCTGTCGGAGACTTTCCCGACGGAAGCGTTCAGCGTCCACGGATCGGTGGTGCTTTTCCCGAAATTGATTTTCTGGTCGTGCTCCCAAAAGACACGGTATCGGTATTTGTCCGGAAACCCGACCGCTCTTCGCGAGCCGCCCAAACGATCCTTGCCGGAGTCGCTGATTCCCCAAAACCCGACGGCTCCCTTGACGGGTCCGCCGAAACCGCAAAACGACGGCGGCGTGTATGTCACATGGGTTCCGTGGCCGATCCCCCGTTTTTCGATCCAATCGACGGCGAGATCCGCGTCGAGCCAACGGGGACGGTTGCGGATGTTCAATATCTGGAACGGATTCCACGCGGTTTTGACGGCGTGGCCGTCGACGGAATCGTAACCGTAATTAATCTGCTTGATGTAGAACACGGGATCCTTCAAATCCGCGGCCATCCAGGGCCAATACAGGATCGGGAGCTTTCGCGCGGCGAGGTAGTTGTTTTCCGCGACGAGAAACTGCCTGTCGTTGGAACTGTCCAATCGCATGGTTTTCGCGTGGAGCGAATATGTCGGTTCGCCCAACATGCTCGTCGTCGCGAGTCCGTTCTTGGCCGTGTAGGTATCGTTGCCGAGTTTTTGGATGGTTTGCGCCTTGATGCGGAACGATCCCTTCGCGCCGGGAAGCCCGACCAGCGGCATCGTGAGGTCGCCGTCGATAATGTACGCCAATTCGTTTTTGGCGTCGTAATACATCCGATTCGCCTCGATCCGGCGTTCGCCGTCGCGGAAGATGATGTTCCCTTCCATGTAAATTTCGAAGTCGTCGGTGCCGGCGACCGTTTCGTCGTCTTCGGCGTGCATTTTCGACGGGTTGGCCCCCCAGATCACGGCGTGATCCGCCGAGAGGTCGACGACGTTGCCGGCCAACATCATTTGATTGTCGGCCATCGCTCGTTTGTCGATTCCTTCGATAATCACGTTGAATCCTTTGTTGATCACCGCGATGCCGCGCTCCGGATTGTCCGGGAACGCTTCAAAACGGAAATCCAGTCTCTCGTCGCTGCGGGGACTGAAACGAATACGTCGGAACGGCGGTTGAGACGGCACCGGAACGGGAGCGGGAGGGGTCGCCATTCCTGAAACGAATTGAACCTGGCGGATCACCGAATTGTCCGGCGACATCGCTTGCAGGCCTCGCTGGTAAATCGCCGGATCGTGGTATTGCGACGGCAACCGGTTCATCACCAGCGGCTTGACCGGTTCACGGGTCGAGAATTGGCCGATCCATTTCCTATCCGTAATGCGGGCGCCGGCTTCCTTCGCGCTGAGCTCCATACGAATCGGTTCCTCGTTCCCGGCGCTTTCCATATAGACGGTCACATGGCGCACGCCGTCCGACAACGGCTCCTTGTCGATCCAAACAACCGCTCTGGGCCCTTGGACGACGTTGTTTCCCTGCCGGGCGCTGCAATCGCCGTCCAGGAAATAAACGTCGATTTTCGCCATGGTCCGCGACCAGCCGTTTTTCGCCGAGATCGTCAACGGAAGCGTTTCGTCGTCCACCGGCATCATCACGCTCCCTCGACCGGAAGCGTCGATGATGCGAGGTGCTTCCTGCGCCAGCGGCATCGACGGCGGCGCGGACGACGGACGGGCCAGCAAATGCCGTGGAACCATCTCGACGTAAGGATTATTCGCCGTTTGCCGAAGCTCTTCGGGGTCCAAATAGGGACGAATCAAGGGATCGTCGAGCGGTACATATCCTTCGCCGTCGATGTAAATCGCCGGGATTAAATCGTTCGGCGACGAATAGACGAGCGATCCGGCAAGAAATTCCGTCGCTAAATTCGTCGTCGGCGTTTTCGGCGGTTGGACGAGCGTCCCGCCCAAACCGGGAAGCGCTTCGAACGGCGCCGGTTGCGAAACCGGGGGAGCGGCGTGTCGACCGTGAGAAATGATCGGCAACGACGGGAAATTCCAACGGGATTCGGACTTGACGTTCTCTTGCTGCGCAACAACCGCCGTGGAAAACGCCGGCAAAAGAAGGACCGCCCACAGAACGACCGCGCGCAGGAACGACCGCCGAACGGAATGATCCGTCGTCGAAAGTCGTCCCGAAAATGCGAGTTGAAACTCTTGATTCAATGTATTACTAACGTCTGGGATCGTGAATTTTTTTCACGATCGGCGCCAGCAGGATCGGGAGCGGAGCGACCATCCTGTGGGTTTTCACGACGAGCGGAAGCTCGATTGACGGCCCAGCCGCGCCGGGTATTTTAACAAGGCGGTTCAAGTCCTCCGCAAAAATAAGCGGCGGATTATGAACAATTCCCTGAAACGAATCAAGAGAGAAACGAGAAAAACTTTTCCCACACGGTGGGGTCGCCATCCCGTGGGAAGCTACTACAACGTCGGCGAATCGAGCTGCATGAAAAAGAGTAGTACCGTCATCACCACGCAGGCGGGGACCTGGACAAAAGAGGATAACACATGTTTGCATCCGTGAACAACGGATGCAAGAGCTCATGGAAAATGAATCTCTGGGTCCCCACCTGCGCGGGGGTGACGGACCACATTTTCACGACTCTGTACTGCCTTGCCGGCAATTTATTTTTTCGGCGGCTCGCTGCAAAGTTGGACGAACGCTTCCCGAACCATCGCAATCTGCTCCGGGCTGACGACCATGAAGCGGTGTTTGCCGTTTTCGTCCGGCGTGAACGTCGTCTGGCCGTCGTCGAGAACCTTGACGGTTCCCTTCGGCGACAGGTCGAAATACCCACGATTCGGCCGGACGACGTAAAGAACGCTGGTCAAATCGTAGGTCGGCTGCGCATTGTCAAGACCGCGATAGAACTGGTAAGCGTCTTTCAGCGGATGGAACTTGACGTAATTGTAGTCCTCCTTCATGCTTGCGGCGGGATGCTGGATCAGGCGTCCGATTTCATGACCGCTGAAAATCATCTCGGTCGGCCAGTTTTCGATGACTTTCTTGGCACTGGGAATGTCGATTTTCACATTATATTCCTTGAACCCCGGCGGTTCGTTAAAAGCTCCGGCCATCAGGGAGAGATACTTGACTTTTTTGGCGATCAATTCCTTACCGGTAAGCGGCGAAACGTCGTCTCCGGGGGTGTCGAGCAATCGGGCGAAATTCGTGAAGAAGCCGACCTGAACCAACACGACGGAATTGTCCGGCTCTCCGGCAAGCAGTTTGCGGAGGAACGGCACGGCGTCCGGGAGTTTCGCGGAATCTTCCGGCGTGAGGGTGCGCGGATAACGCGGCTTGCCGTCGTCCCCTTTCAATTCGAGCACTTGGCGGTTGTACTTGCCGTCCTCCTTCGTCATGCCGTCCTTGACGACGGCGAGCGGAATGTCGGTTCGACCGTAAAACGTGTTGAGTACGTCGATCATCGGAACAACATAGGGGCTGTCCTTGGTCGTCGTGATCGCGAGGAGTTTGCATTCGTCGCGGTTCATCAACGCATGGATCACGGCCAATGCCATGGAATCGTCGACGTCGTTGCCGAGATCGGTGTCGAAAACGAAGCGGACCGGCTCCGCGGCGAACGTCGCACCGCATAACAACACAAAAAGAGCGAAAATGGAAATGAATCGTTTCATGGTGCTTTCGGGATAGAGTGATTGAAATGTTTCCCCCAAAGATACCAAACCGACATCTCGCTTTCAACCCGACCGTTTGCTTTGGGGTGAACAGGACTTGATCCTGCCGTGGATTTCAATAAAATGAAATGAAACTATCTATTTCACGGAGAGCGACGATCTCATGCAACTTTGGCCCGCAATCGATATTTTGAACGGTCAATGCGTCCGTTTGAAACAGGGAGACTACAATCGGGAGACCGTCTACGGCTCCAGTCCCGCCGAAATGGCCCGACATTGGGTCGATCAGGGAGCACGGTTCCTGCATGTCGTCGACTTGGACGGCGCGAAAGACAAATCGCCGGTCAACAAGCGGTTCGTCCGGGAAATCGTTGAACGGATTTCGATTCCCGTCGAGATCGGCGGCGGCATCCGAACCGAGGAGACGATCAAGGAATATCTCGACATGGGAATCCACCGCGTCGTGATCGGAACGCTGGCGCTGAAGGAACCCGATTGGTTCCGCGAAATGAGTGAAAAATTTCCCGGCAAACTCGTTCTCGGCATCGACGCCAAGAACGGAATGGTCGCCACGGAAGGTTGGCTCGAAACGAGCAAAACCCCGGCGGTCCTGTTGGCGAAAACGTTCGAAAATCTGCCGCTGGCGGCGCTGGTTTACACCGACATTGCAAAAGACGGAATGCTCGAAGGTCCGAACTTCGCCGAAATGGACGCCATGCAAAAAGCGGTGTCGTTTCCCGTTGTCGCCTCCGGCGGCGTGTCGACGTTGGACGACATCCGCAAACTCAAGGAACTTGGTATTCCGGCGTGCATTATCGGCAAGGCACTGTACGAGGGAACCATGCGGCTCCAAGACGCGCTGGAAGTCGTCGGTTCGTAATTCATCGCGTCGCATAGCGACGCGGCTAACCTTTTTTCCTCAAAAACACCATGCGACGAACATTCCTGACCGTTTTCTGTTGTTGTGTTCTCTTTCTCGTAAGTTCCATGGTGTCGGCGAAAGACGGCAAGGAGCTCGCAACACAAATTGCGCCGCTCGTCAACGACGCAACATTGATGGTTGCTCATGCCGACCTCGCCAAGCTCGATTTGAACGCGATCGGCGACAACGCCGCCAACGGACTCGAAGAACCGCTCGCCAATTGCGGATTCGACGCATCCTCCGTCAAGGGAATCGCGCGGGAAGCCAAGAAGTTGATCCTCCAAGGCAAAACGAAACTCGTCGACTTCCAAAAGTCGCTCACGGAAAAGACCGGCGTCTCCGACGTCTACGCCGTCTGCCAGTTCACCGAAACCGGCGACGAACCGGCGAAAGGTTTGTTTATTTATCTTGCGTTTCCCAATGAAGGACGCAAACCGGCGCAACTCAAGGAACTCGTCGAACTTTTTTACCCCGCCATCGAAGCGGAAGGGGTTTGGACACCATTCGAGCACAAAGGGTTCCAAATCGTCGTCTTGCGCGACCAGCAGCACGACGGGGTGCCGCTTGAAGAGATCGAACATTTTTTCGAAACGCAAAAGCCGACGACGATTCCCGGTCTTGCGGAGGCGTTCGACCGTTGTCGGTCGGCGACGATCTACGGCGTCTTCCGATTGCCGGCGAAAATGTTCGACAAATTCATCAACGAACCGCTCAGCGACGAGAATTTCAAGGACTTGCCTTCGCGTGACAAAATCATGGCGTTGGCCGAACGGTGGAAGGAGAACATCCCGAAATTCCAATGGAGCGCATGGAGCCTCGACTTGAACGCCATGGAATCGACCGGCGTGATTCGAATGGCCGACGCGGCCGCCGCCAAGGAAATCCGGGGACTCGCCGAAGAAACGATCAATCGAATGGGGGACGTGATTCGGGAAGGAATTCAAAAAGAGCCCGAAGCGGCGTTCGTCGGCCCGTTCCTCGGAGAGCTGTTCAAAGGAGCGTATCAGGCTTATCTCCCGACGACAGCGGAGAACGAATTGGTGATCCAGTACAAATTCGAACGCTGGGGAAACGCAATTCTCGGAATCTACGTCGGGTTGGCGAATTTCGTGTTGCCGATCGAGGAATAAAAACAAACCGGGCGAAACTCACGCTGCGCGGCTAAAACGCAAGCGTGGTTTCACCCGTTTTTTGTTCCGATTATTCGGTAATCAGCTTCTTCGCGGTTTCGTTGAAGAACGCGAGGCTTTGCGTGATTTCCGGAACGTTATTGTCCCAGTTGTACTCGTATTCGGCGAAGAACGGACCACGGAATTTCTGGTCGGCGAGTTCCTTCAGGATCGCCGGCACGTCCGCTTGCCCGGTTCCCCACGGCATGTCGTGAGCCCCCTTGCCGAACTTGTCCAAGTCCTTGAAGTGGAATTGGATGATCCGTCCTTTCAGCGCCTTGATCGCTTCGAGCGGATTGATGTCGGACCGCATCCAGTGTCCGATGTCGGCACCGGATCCGACCCGTTCGCTACAATCGGCGAGATGTTCCAGGACGATCTTGTAGTCCCAATAGATCGACGGGTTCGGATGGTTGTGCAGCGCAACGTTAATTTTGTACTCGTCGGCCATCTTGCTGATTTCCGGCAATTTATCGAATCCGGGTTCCGTCGAAATGGCGTAGAGTCCCATTTCGGCAGCGAAGTCGAAAACCTTCCGATCCGCACCGCAGACGCCGAAGGAGAGCGGAATGACGCCGTAATCGGCAAGGATCGTTTTCATCAGCTTGCAGACCGACTTATCGTTCAGCGCGTCGCCGGTGCTTTTCGAACCGTCCACTTTGTCGATTTTCTGCCCGGGGTACATTTCGCAGTATCGAGCTCCCGCCTGCGCGGCCTTTTCAACGGCTTGCCGGAACGAGAAGCGGTTGAACGAATAAAGTTGGCAGCCAACCCGCCAGCCCATCAATTCGGCCCACGGTGCCGACTTCTTTTCGGCGGTTTCCTGAGCCGTTACGAAATTGGTGTTCCCCAGAGCGAGCGCCGCTCCGCCGAACGCCGCGAGTTTCAACAAGTCGCGTCGAGTGTTCATTTTGTGTCTCCTAGATAATGGTGAAAGGATTCAGGTAGGTTGCCGACCGCCGGGCGACAACGTTGGCGCCAGCCGACCGGCCCCTGTAAAAGCGACCTTTCTCAGGGGCCGGTGCGGAGTACCGCACGCGGTCGCCCGGCGGTCGACCGCCTACCTTTGCAGAAATCAGCTTTTCTTCGCGGCGGTGTTTCCCATGAACGCTTTCTTGTTCTGGAGCTTCAGACCGTCGCCGCTGTGGAATGACGCGTATTCGGTGACGATCACGCCTTCGGGACCGCCCATCATGAAGTGGTACGCGCCGAGTCGGTTCAAACCGGCTTCGCTCGATTCGCCGCAACCTGTTTTCAGTTCGACGCACTTGAACGCCGTGATCGCATTGGCATCGAGTTGCGACTTCGGAATCTGGACCGGCTGCTTGTCATCATTCGAACCCCCTTCGCCGAAGTTGTAAATGCTGCCGTGGCGGACTTGCCAGTATTCGTGCTTGGCCGGTTTGCCTTCCGCTTCGACATGGCAGTGCTCCGGAATCATCTGGCCCGGCAGCAGATAAATTTCGTGCCCGAAATAACCGTGATCCTTGTCGTTGAGCCAGAAAATGCCCGCCATGCCGACGTTCGCGAAGTCGCCGAGACCGAAATCGAGAATCCAGAACCGCTTGTCGTTCACGACGTCCGCCAACGAATAATGAAAGTGCTTGAACATTTCGACGTACGCTTCCTTCGCCGCTTCTTCGTTGAAGCTGCCGTCCGCCTTGTAGAAATGGGAGTTGTCGTATTTCTTGAGATGGTGCTTGTGTCCTTCGTGCTCTTTCTTCTCGTGCTCTTTTTTGTGCTTTTCGTGTTCGTGTTTGTGTTCCGCGCCGAGAAGATGGGTTCCGGCCAAAGCGGCGAGAGCGGCGCTGCCGCCGAGAATGTTCGTGATCCAATTGCGTCGATTCATGATCGGTCCTTTCAGAATAGGAGTTGAAATTCGTCAATTTCTGCGAAGCATGCAGTCTCTCTTATTTTAATTCCGACGGCAACAGGATTCAATAGCGCCCCCGAGCCCTTGACAAAACGGCACGGCGTGGAAGAATTGATAGACGTTGACGATTATTCTATACACTCGTGGAGTTTTTTGATGAGTTCTCCTGTGAGCCCCAGCACGGAACGCTGGGCCGGGACGCTTTTAAT
>JAVBPI010000229.1:0-4909 GCA_031549705.1 Thermoguttaceae bacterium | reverse complement strand
CTCGTCCAAAGAGTTCAGGTCGCGGGAATCCGAAAAGAACTTCGCGGCGCCGCAGAACGCCCATTCATTCGGCTCCGTGTCGAGTTTCAAGTCCGCCTGCTTGACGAGCCGGTCGTAATTGTTCATCACAACACCTGCGGCGACTTGATTGTTGATCCGCAGAAGCATCATTGCGTAAGCGATCAATACTTTGGCCTTCATCGAGGTCGCAAGCGGCGTTTCGCCGGTCGCTTCGAGATACTCGTCGACGTTGATGTCGAAATCGTGGCGAAAGATCGCAAGCGCGGTATCGGAAACGGCGACGCTTCGGGCAAAACCTTCCGAAACCTTGGCGGCGGCCGCCAAGGTTTTCACCAAACGGGCCAGCAACAGGGATTGCTCCTCTTTCGGCGGGAGATTTTTGTCTCGAATCGCTTCGAAGTCCTGCTCCACTCGGTTGGTCCAATAAGTCGGCGATTCCTGATCGGAATTGGCGTAAACGGCGACGTCCTGAACCGGCTTGGAACGGACGGAAATCACCCATAAAGCGGCCGCCCCGGCAACGGCCAAAAAGAGCAGTAAGGCGACTCCCCCGAGGAGCCGTTGCCTGAACAACGTCCTTCGAACTGATTTCTCCAGATTGGAAATCTGCGGCTGTTTCGTCATGGAAGTATGTGGAGCGGAGGAGATGATGATGTCCAGGCAGGCAGTATTTTCAGCACGGGGTTTTCGTACCTGCTCGGAGTATCGCTTGCGTTTTAGCCGCGAAGCGCGTTCCGGATATTTGTGGTTGCGACAAAAATTCTATTATACGTTTTTTCACCAAAAAAGGAACTTCACCAAAAGGAGATCGAAAAAATCGTCTCTCATCCGACTTTGATTGCTGGTCGGCATTTCCTTCTCCAATCGGTTTGCTCGATTTTTGATTATTGCACTGCTTGTACCGCTTGTCTTTTTGAATTGTGCCTTGTTTTTTCACTTTTTCGTGTATTTGCAACTGGAATCGATTCGACAAACGTGGTATAAATGGTATATCAGTAAAATTGAACA
Organism: Thermoguttaceae bacterium; assembly: GCA_031549705.1. GTDB lineage: Bacteria > Planctomycetota > Planctomycetia > Pirellulales > Thermoguttaceae > WRKP01. The sequence continues at coordinate 3,880 of JAVBPI010000229.1, read as the reverse complement.
ACAAAAATCGGATTCTGTCGAAATGTGATTTCGTTTTCGGAGAAATCCAGCCGGCTTCAGCGCATCGAAATCGCGGCCCGCTTCAGGTTGCCATGCGTATTGAAGCGATTTCCAAGCCCCGTATCGTGCTCATTAATCTTTCATCTTGTCAACATGTTTCATCGTACGGAATAGGGAGTCGGGAATGGCCAAAAACAACAACGCAACAAGACCGTCAATCAGCGAATCCGGGATGAGGATCATGCGGCTGTTGATCGGTCAACCGCCGCAAACGATCCTGCAAATGATCGATTCGCTCAGGATTACACGAACGGCAATTACGGAACAGGTTCGAGAGCTCGTTGCCGCAGGATATGTCGATCAAGCGATTGAGCGGTCTGCGCAGCGGGGGAGACCGAAATATCTCTTCTCCGCGACCGACCAGGCAATGCGGCAGCTTTTCGAAGGAAACCAGAACGTAGTTGTTCCGGCGATTTGGCGTTCCCTGAGAAAGCATTTTGGAGAAGAGGCAGTCGCTAAGGTGTGCAGAGATGTTTCGGATGAGGTCGCCCAAATTTTCATCGACCAAATCACCAGTGCGGACCCGAAGAATCGGATGAAAGAGTTTGTAAACATCCTTCTGGGTTGCGACCGCTTGGCGGAATACAAGGAAAAAGAAGGGGCTGTCGAGATTTATAAGCATAATTGCCCGTTTATCTCCATGGCCGACGATTCCGGAGCTCTCTGCTGCATCGACCGTTTGGCGATGCAGAAAATCATTGGGGCTCCGCTTGAAGTCACGCAAAGCCGAAAAGATGGATTCCCCTGCTGCACATTCTCCTTGAAATACCCGGAAACGTCCCCCGCCGAAACCGAAACGGAAGCCGTCTGATCGTTTGCTTTCCCTTTACAACACACGATCGCCCGGTAAAATATGGGGCTAATCGCTGTCGTTCGACACGATTAGCTCTTTTTTCGTTTTATACCGCGAAATCAACTCACGTCGCCAGCAGATCCATGTCGAATCCTCCTCTCGTCACGCAGAAAGTCGGGCGAACCCCGATGCCTGAGCAGCCGCCGAAAGTTCGCGCCCGGAATTTCCTCGAAGTTCCGCTCGGATATACTCCTGAAATGGCTCGACAGGAAGCGTCCCGCTGCTTGAATTGCAAGCGTCCTTCCTGCATCGCGGGTTGTCCTGTCAATGTGAACATCCCCGCCTTCCTGATGCTGCTCAAAGACGGCGAATACGCTGCGGCGGCTCGAAAAATCAAGGAGACGAATGCGCTCCCTGCCGTTTGCGGACGGGTCTGCCCCCAGGAATCGCAATGTGAGGCGAAATGTATCCTCGGCAAAAGATTTGAGCCTGTCGCCATCGGGCGCTGTGAACGGTTCGTCGCCGATTACGAACGAGAAAACAATCTGGTCGAAATTCCGCAAAAGCAACCGCCGAACGGCAAACGGGTTGCCGTCGTCGGTGCCGGTCCCGCCGGATTGACCGTCGCCGGAGATTTGGTCCTGCTCGGCTACGACATGACGATTTTCGAAGCGTTTCACAAACCGGGCGGCGTGCTCATGTACGGAATTCCGGAATTCCGGCTCCCGAAGGCGATTGTCGAAAAAGAAGTCGATTATCTTGTCAAACTCGGCGTCAAGATCGAACTCAATCAGGTGATCGGTAAGACGATCACGATCGACGAACTGCTTCACGAAGACAGTTTCGACGCTGTGTTCGTCGGCGTCGGAGCGGGTTTGCCGATGTTCCTGAACATCCCGGGCGAAGATTTGGGAGGCGTTTACTCCGCTAACGAATATCTGACGCGGTCCAACTTGATGAAAGCGTACGAATTTCCGAAATACGATACGCCAATCATCAAGGGCCAACATGTTTGCGTGATCGGCGGCGGCAACGTCGCAATGGATGCAGCACGGTCCGCGCTCCGATTGGGCGCGGAGTCGGTCAAGATCATCTATCGCCGTTCCAAGGACGAACTACCGGCCCGCGCCGAGGAAGTTCACCACGCCGAAGAAGAAGGGGTCGAGTTCAATTTCCTGACGAATCCGACGGCGTATCTCGGCAATGAAGCAGGACGAATTCGAGCGATGGTCTGCGAAAAAATGGAGCTCGGCGAACCGGACGCCTCCGGACGCCGACGACCGGTTCGGATTCCGAACTCCTCGTTCGAAATTCCGACCGACTGCGTGATCGTCGCGGCGGGAGCTTTGGCGAACCCGCTGTTGACCAAGAATACTCCCGGAATGGAACTGAATAAATGGGGATACATCGTCTGCAAAGAGACCGGCAGGACGAGGAAATCGAAAGTTTGGGCCGGCGGCGACATCGTAACCGGCTCGGCGACCGTAATCCTTGCAATGGGAGCAGGCCGTGTCGCCGCAAAGGATATCGACGCCTTTCTGCAAGGAAACGATACGGAAGCTTGGTAGGATTAATTTATAGCCCCGACCGATAGTTCTACTGTATAACGATCTAAACCATTACGGGCATTCATTTTCTCTCACAAAGGACACAAAGGCACGAAGGAGAATTTTGATGGAAAACAACCCGAAAAATGATTATTCCCGCGAAAAACGCCAAATCTCTTGAAAACTCCCTTTGTGCCTTTGTGAGCTTTGTGAGAGATAATTTTCATCGCTAAAAGAGTTAGGGATCATACGGTAGAAATAGGAAGGGTGGGCGTCAATGAGCGGTTCGCCCAAACCCTCCCTACCGGTCGGGGCTTCGATATAATTGCTGGATTGAAGGCTGAGTGTTCAAAAATTTGAAAACTCGTCCTTTTTTTTGATAATACAATCCGAATATGCCGATATTAACGGTTGAACAAGTCTTTCAACGCTCCTCGGCAAGGACGGTGTATTATGCCCAGATTGTTTTTTCTTTTCGCTGTTCTCGCTCCGTGCATGATCGGTTGTGGACTCTTTGCAGGCTACAAAGCGCCGTATGATTTTCAGGAAGCTCCTCAGTATTACCACTCGGAAAAGCAAGAGATGGTCGACGAAGCGAAAATTCATCGACAAAGCCAAATGAAACGATTGGAGGCGGACGCCAAAATTCTCGACGACGAAAAAAAACACGACGACGAAATCGCCGCCAAAAAAGCGGAGAAAACCTAGAAAAAGGGTAAAAGTTGGACCGAACGCTGTTTCGGAAAAGGGGACGAAACCTTTATGATGAGCAGCGAAGCTAAAAAGATCAATGCAAATCTCGAACGTTGAGAAGCGATTCTACGACAGCGTTGGTCGGTCCACCCGGACTCCGCAAACGGAACATCGCTCGTTTGGGTGAACGGCGAGCGCTGAAATTCGGTTCGTCCAAAGATCGACGGCGACCAGTGATGGATTGACCGCCGACTCGTTGCCGCTGAGAAGTTTGATCGCTTCGGACGCTTCCCACGCCGCAATGAGCTGGACGATCGGAGGCAACACGGGAAATTCGTCGACGGTGTGCTCTTCAGTGGTCGGCAGCAGGCAGGCGAGACACGCTGTTTTGCCGGGGATCACGGTAAAAATCTGCCCCGACATTCCGCGAATTCCGGCGGTGATGAACGGTTTGTTCCGCCGAATCGCCGACTCGTTCATCAAAAATCGGGTAGGAAAATTGTCCGTTCCGTCGATGAGTAAATCGTAGTTTTCGAGCATCGATGCCGTTTCCCGGTCGAAGCGGAATGGAAAAATCTCGATCTTGGCGTCCCGATTCGCCGCAAGGAGCGCGTTCCGGGCGGCTTCGACTTTTAATCGTCCGACGTCCGCTTCGAAAAAAAGAAATTGCCGATGTAGGTTGCCCAGCTCCACAGAATCGTGATCGACCAGCGCGACCGTTCCAACGCCGGCACGGACCAAAATGTTCGCAACGCTCCCGCCGAGCGCACCGCAGCCGACGATCAGC